>CAZIXY010000320.1:0-3905 GCA_964543315.1 uncultured Desulfobacteraceae bacterium
GCGGACGATCATATTCTTCTTGATGACGGCAATCTCGAATTGAGCGTGGTTTCTGTTGATGGAACCGAGATCCTTTGTACGGTGATCAGCGGCGGCACACTTAGCAATCATAAGGGAATGAATCTACCGGGAGTTAAACTATCCACTCCTTCACTTACCGATCAGGACAGGAGCGATGCGCGCTTTGCAATGGAATTGGGAGTGGATTTTATCGGTCTCTCATTTGTTAGGTGTAGTGATGATGTTAATGAACTTCGCGCGCTGGTATCTGAATCCGGTGCGCACGTCGCCATTGTTTCAAAAATAGAGAAGCCGGAAGCACTCGAAAATATTAGCGAAATTGCAAATGGCTCAGACGCCTTAATGATAGCGCGGGGTGATTTGGGGGTCGAGCTGCCGCCCGAGGCCGTTCCTATAGCACAAAATCAACTCATCGATATTGCGAGGGCTTCCAGAAAGCCTGTTATTGTTGCAACACAAATGCTTGAATCCATGATTCAAAATCAGAGACCTACCAGAGCCGAGGTATCAGACGTATCGAATGCAGTTCTCAGTGGAGCTGATGCAGTCATGCTTTCGGCCGAAACAGCAGTTGGAAAATACCCAGTTAAAGCCGTAGAGATGATGGACAAAATTGTGCGCCAAATAGAGGGATATGAGTGGCGGCAGGGGGCCTTTGGATCTTTCCCCAGAGGCGGCCATGCAGAGCACCCTATTCCGGTGGAAGATGCGCTTGCCGAATCAACGTCCCAATTGTCTCGCGACCTTCTGGTGAGGGCAGTCGTGGTTATTTCCATGAGTGGCCATTCCGTGGCAGTCATGAGTTCCTCCAGACCGGCTGCGCCTATTGTTGGGATTTGTCCTAATCCTGAAACAAGTCGAATCGGGAGCATTCTTTGGGGTGTTATCCCGGTTTCAGCTGAACGATCTAGCCTGAAAGACCCTAAAAACTTTGCAAGGAAAATCGTCAAAAAACTCGGACTCGTGAGCGAAGGCCAATCCATTCTCTTGGTTGGAGGATTCAGCAGTGACCCCAGGCAGAATAGCCCCAGCGTAACCGTTGTTCCGATTTAACAGAAAAAATGAGATCATTCCTCAGTGAATCATTTTTAAGGAAGGATTTAATTCCGGTGATGTAAAAAAAATATTAGCCACCAAAATTGTCTATTATTAAAGGAGGAACTGATTGTGTCCGACCTTTCCCAAAAGGAGAAATTAGTTGATCTGTATGCCAAGCAGGGAAACACCGAAGGCGCCGTTAAATTATTGTTTGACTTGATTGTGGAGCATGCAAAGAAAAAAAATTTTTCAAAGGCTGAATTGCTGAGAGACAAGCTCTATGAAGTGGATTCCATGGCTCTGAATGAGATTGTCAGGTCGGGTGAAATTATTGAAGAGGAAAAAAGTGAATCCATAGATCAAGACCATTTGGTTATATGGTCAAAGCTATACAAATCACTTACCGATGAACAGGCAAATGCCCTTTATTATGCAATGAAAGAAGCAACATATGATATCGATGAGACCATTTTTATGCAGGGCCAACGAAACTCCAATCTCTATTTTATTAATCAAGGGCAATTAAAAATTTCATACAGAGACGGGGAAAGAGAAGTATTGCTAAAAACTTTAGGGACCGGTCATATTGCAGGAGAGGACACATTTTTCTTCGAATCAGTCTGTACGACCTCAATGATAACTTTATCCCGCGTGAAACTAAACTTCTTGGAAAAAGATTCATTACTCAGGTGGCGAGACGAATTTCCGGGAATTGAAACAAGACTTCAAGAATACTGCCTCAGCTTTAAAAAGGTTAGTGATCTGTTAGAGGCAAAAAACCTGGACCGCAGAACCCAAAAACGGTTTAAACTGTCTGGGAAAGGAATGATTCAACTTCTTGGTGCGTCCGGAAAGCTTTTAGGAAGGGCCTTTAAGGGGGAACTTTCGGACATTTCTATTGGCGGGCTGTCATTTGTTATTAGGATTTCAAAACAAGAAACCGCGCGTCTGCTATTGGGTAGAAAAATGAACATAAAATTTGTAATCCCTTCAGGAAGTTCCAAACAGAAAATTGACAAAAACGGCACGGTCATTGGGGTTAGGGCACATCCTTTCGATGATTATTCTATTCACATAAAATTTGACAGTCTCTTAGATAAGAAATTACTGCGGAGAAGATAATTCTTTTTTTAACCTCGGCCTATGCTTCCCATTAGAAGATATCGGATTATAAATATATCGGAAGGTAGATAGCCTTAGGAGAACCAATAATTTACATCTCACTATCTTAGTCTTTCAGGAAAAGCGACTGATTTGAATTCTCCAAAATGGCAGCTCAAAATCGGCCTCTATCTTTAAATGTAAGGAATAAGAAAAACTTATTGGTTGGGCTTTGTTCAGAACTACTTAGAAAGGATATCTTGCAAAGATTTCCTCGATTCCATGTTCGGTTAGTTCCATTGCTGAAAGCCATCTCCCCCGCCTTTTTAAAAAGGTTGGGGCAGACAAAAGATTTTCAGAAAGGGAACGCTGGGTTTCTTCGAAGTTTTTAGTCCACAACAGTTTTCCGCTAGCAACATCAATCAGATAGACAGCAAAAGCAACTGATGCTGGCCTTTCGACACCATATGAACCACCAATCCTTTCCCGGTAGCGCCAAACCGTGCCTATCATGACGTGGCTGGCCTTTAACTCTTTGCCAAGTTTCTGTGCAAGGAATCGAGGTGTGTCACGACTTCTATCTTTGCCCATCTGCTCGTAAACCTTCTTTGAATCCCTAAATCTGACGACCCTTGTCCCATGATAATCTGTGAGTGCCTCCCGAACGTACCTGGATATAATCCGAACGGCATTGTTGGAAATGTTTTCATAGTCAAAACAAGACCTTGATGCCGGAGAATCAAGCATCTCAGTTGCATTGTAACCAGCGATTCCCTTAAAAAAAGGCATCACGGCTATCCTCTTGACCTGGACTGAAGAGGAAGCAGGTCGTGATTGACTATCTGTTCCAAGAGACAGAGGCCCTTCAACAAGCAATCCTAAAGCGACAAACACAGCTATTATCGATCGCATTGACATTTTACCCCCATACATAGTAAAGAATCCACGCCCACCGAAACTGTGTCACAATATTGATATTGGCTCTTTATATCATTTCGACCGAAGGGAAAAACATTTTAATAACAAACAGTTGAAAATATAAGATTCCTCGGCTATCGCCTCGGAATGGCATTACGGCACAATCTCACAGGGCATGGTTTTCAAACATTCGACAAAGATACAAATCTCAACTTACAAGATTGTAATGTTAGAAACCTTATGATATAATTATTTGTAATTTCCAGAAAGAAATTTTTAAAAAAAACTTTTAATCATGGGTATAATTCGAAGGAGGCATGTGTGAGCAACCATCCAGTAGAATCTCCTGAAAGGAGACGCCACCCCAGGGTGAAATCGCTTTGGCTCATAACCTACGTGGGAAAGGAAAAAGGCGTTCAAAAATCCCCCCTTTCAACGACCAGAACACTTGATGTGAGTCAAGCTGGAGTTAAACTGGAAACTATTGAACCGTTAGACACAAACGCCCTGTTGGAAATAGAAATAGCTATTAAAGAAAGTATCTTTTGCGTTACCGGAAGGGTAATATACTGTCAAGAAATACCTACCGGGAATTACATGGTTGGTATTCAGTTTGACCAGCCTGTAGAAGAAATAATCAAGGCAATTTCCGAAGACCTGATGAAATCCTCTCCTTGATAGGACCCTCACAGGTTTTCTTTCCGAGACTGTTTTTCTCCTTTTTCCTATCATTTTTCTCCCCCATTAAACCTAATCATCATCATGGTAATATCGTCTGATTGTGGTTCAGATCCTGCATGGATACTAATTTTTGACATCAAACCGCT
>CAZIXY010000321.1:0-3878 GCA_964543315.1 uncultured Desulfobacteraceae bacterium
TTTGCCAAAGGAAGGAAGATGGTCTCAAGTTGATCTATTGGAAGGTATCATGAAAGGATGAAGGCGGGGGGCGGAAGTCGGAGGACAGATGTCAGAGCTCGGAAGTCGGAGGACAGATGTCAGAGGTCGGAAGTCGGAGGGCAGATGTCAGAGGTCGGAAGGATGAACCCAGAACCGTGAAGCTTGAACCCAAATAACAGATGCATAATCCCTTAAAAAACATACTGGAACCGAAATTCATAACAGGGCTGGAAATAGACGCTGATTCCATAAGTGCAGTCGAGGTGCTCAATTCTCGAAAAGGGCTTGAAATCACCCGATTGGCGTCACAAAAGGTAGAGAACCCCGACAATATACACGAGGAATTGAGTGAATTTTTTGAACGGGAGAGGTTAAAACGGGAGATGATTGTTAGTTGTCTCCCTGCAGCCTATTCCTTTATTCGAGAAATAGCCGTACCCTTTTATAGTCCAAAAAAGTTGCGACAAATATTGAAATACCAGGTGGAACCGTGTATCCCATATCCCATAGAAGATATGGTTGTGGATTACCTCCCCTCGCGGCGCGGCGCTCCTGTACTGGCGGCAGCGGCCCCAAAAAAGATATTATCTGAACACATCAAGACCTTTTCGATGGCCCATCTGGACCCGAAGGTGGTGAGTCTGGATATTATCGCCCTTTTTTTTCTGTACCTCCACACTCATAAATGGGAACCCGGCAGCCCGGTAGCTATTATCCACTTTGCACGGGATAGCACATCGATTCTCATAATGGATGGTCCCAGCCTGGAGTTCATCCGCGTTCTTCCTGGCAAGACTAAAGGAATCAAAGACATTGTGGAGACATTTGGGCTCTATCGTTTCAAGATGAAGGATGTACCTGTGACAGAGATATTACTGACGGGGCGCCTTTGTGGAGGTGAAAATGCTGTAGAGAGGCTGCAGTCAGCCGTGAACATAAAGACTTCCATATGGAGACCATTTGATGCCATAGACCATAATCAAGGAGATATAAGCACGAGTCAGCAGGCCGAATTGAGCGTACCCCTCGGTCTTGCAATCTGTCCGGTTGTATCACCGACGAAACCATTTGATTTGAGAAGAGAAGAATTTCGTTCGGATAAAACACTTATAGATCCAAAACGGGCTTCTACAGTGGGCATATATATCTTCCTTATCTTGGGTTTCCTTGGTTTTAATCTCTATTACAAGGTGAACGTTCAGGAAAGAGTATACAATCAGCTGAGGAGACAGACGAAGCAGGTGTTCCTGCATGCTTTTCCACAGACAAAAACAATCGTAAAGGGTAGAGAACTTGCGCAGATGAAACAAAAAATTGATGAAGAGATGGGTAAATACCAGTGGCTTGAGGAATCTACTGAAAAGGCATCCACCCTTGATATTCTTATGATTTTGAGCAGGTCAATCCCTAATTCTCTTGATGTAAAGGTTGACAACATCTTGATTGAAGGAAATGAGATTAGACTGGACGGGCATGCGTCATCATTTGAAACGGTTGACAACCTTGAAAAGGCACTGAAAGGTGAGGGCCGCTTCAAGACCGTAAAACTGGTCAGTGCCAAGATTGATCAAAAGGGCAAAGGCGTCAAGTTTAATTTTGCAATCGAGAAGGATTGATGACAATTAACAGACGAGAAAAACTTTTTTTTCTGCTTGGAGGGATGATTCTCCTTCTGTTCTTTTATTATCTGTTTGTGGTAGGGCCGGCCCTGTCAAAAGAAAGGCGGCTTAGGGTGGAAATTTCGAAGAATGAAAAAAAGTTGGCCCAGATGATAGAACTAAAGAATAAATGGGAGAGATTCAAAAAAGCAAGGCTTCAAACAGAGCAGGCTATGTCCAAGAGAGGAAAGAGCTTCACCTTACTCTCATTCCTGGAAGGAATCTCTAGGAAAGTTGGAATCCACGACCGGATTCAGTATATGAAGCCACTTTCCTCATCCAAAGAGACAGGCTCTTTGAAGTTGGTGGGTATGGAAATTCAACTGGACAGTATCAGCATAGGTCAGCTTGTGAGATATTTGTATGAGATTGAGTATTCAGATGAATTGGCCAATATTGCCCGGATAAGGATTCAGAAACTCACCAGGGGGGACTTTCAATCACTGCGTGTCACCCTGCAGGTTGAGACATATGTCCCCAGCCGATCGTGAACAGTAAACCTTGAACCTGGGACCCTGAACATTATGGGAGTTTTTTTTCGGAATAGCAGAAAATGGATAGGATATGCCCTGTATTGCATGCTAGTAACGGGAGCGCTTCTATATTTTCTTTTTCCTGCAGATATTCTGCCCGTTATCATGGAAAATGCCCTGGCCAAATCGAATTCACAACTTCGCGCTTCCATTAAGGGGGCCAGTATCACTTTTCCCTTTGGAATCAAGATTCTTCAAGCCAGGTTTTTTTTGAAACAAGGACCCGCGGTCCTACTCAAGGTCAGACAAGCTTTGCTCAGGCCGCAAATCTTTTCTTTACTGAAGGGAAAATTAGAGTCTTCGCTTGAATGTACTGCATATGAAGGCAAGATCGAAGGTCGTATTCAGGTGCCGAAAAACGGTGTAAAGGGTCCTGTTGAAGTGGTTGCCAGATTGAAAAATGTTGATATCGGCGAATACATGTATCTCCAGAATCTTCTGAAACGGAAGATCAGTGGGAAAATATCCGGGAAGATCACGTATAAAGGGGCTATGAGCGACCCTGGCGGCGGCATTGGAGATGCTCATTTCATATGGACAGACGGCCTGGTGCAACTGTCCGAAGCAATCCCGTTTCTTGATTTTGATTCAGTAGATTTCAAGAAGATGGACATAACAATAAAGTTGAAGAAACGAAGCATCTGTTTGAATCGTCTTAGACTGGACTCATCACGGTTCTATGGCTTTTTCAACGGAACCATTGATTTGGAAAGGGACCTTTCAGCGAGCCGCCTTGAGTTGAAGGGCAAGATCAGGCCCGCAGCAGCCTTTATGAGGACGATTTCGAAAAACCCCGCTGTCAGGGCTTTTTTGACCCGGCATTTGAAGGGCGGACGGATTTCTGTCGTTATTTTTGGAAGTCTGAGAAGCCCAAGAATAAAGTTTGTGTAAATATGGCAAGATTCCTTAACACAATCTTGAACTTTATTGCCCTCTTTATTATTATCCTTCTCGCTGTGGATACCTTCTATTCAATTGTGCGGGAAAGATTCCGGCCTGCCGGCGTAACAAGGGCGGTAATGTCACTTTCGCCCGGGCCTGAAAGAGGACAAAAACCGCTTTTGAAAGACTATAAGTTGATTATCGACAGGAATATCTTTGGCATTCAAAAGCAAGAAACGCGTGTATTGAGCAAACCTGAAAAGGATGAACCCATTAAACCAACGACACTCAACCTGGCTCTACTCGGGACAGTAGCAGGGGATCCCCGAAATGCTATTGCGGTCATTCAGGACCTCACAAAGAAACAAGATGAAAAGTGCTACAAAATAGGTGATACTGTCCAAGGGGCAGTGATAAAGGATATTTCAAGGGGTAGAGTGGTCCTCCGTCTTGGAGGGAAAGACGAGGTACTCATCATGAAGGAGAGCGCCGGTGTGGAGAAGACTGGCAAAAGCTCACCCGGAAATTTTTTGGCAAAAGAGACCAACAGGGAAATCCGCAGATCAGACCTGGAGAAGTCCTTCAAAAATATTCAAAAACTTATGTCGCAAGTTCGTATCAGGCCATACTTCAGGGGTGGAAGGCCCAACGGACTATCGATATCCAGGATCAAGCCTGGTTCTATGCTTGACCAATTGGGATTGAAGAACGGGGATATCATCCATGAGGTAGATGGTCGTCCTTTAACCGGGGCTGATGACTTCATAGCGCTTTATGAAAACAT
>CAZIXY010000322.1:0-3872 GCA_964543315.1 uncultured Desulfobacteraceae bacterium
AAAAAAGTATCGCATCCGGGTACTTTCCCTTGTAGTAATGAAACTGCTTCATCGCCGGCGTCAATTTTTCGTGCTGTTTGGTCATAGCCACCGATTATACACGCCTCGCCGGGTATAACAACTTTTTGATGTTTGAGTAGATAATGCAATAGGAAAAATGTCACTCTTGCGCAAGATTGCAATCCGTGCAATAGTAAAAAAGGAAGGCCGGGAAACACCGGATAAGAAGTACAAAACAACAATACCAAATTCCAAAAATCGGCCTTTTCAAAATAAAAATGCGGCTTTTCACCCAGAGCAATGTTTGAAATTTAGTAATTCGTATTTCGATATTCGATATATGAATATAGCCCCCTCAGTATAACTGCTTGCATTGAAAGAAGTTATCGGTCTTTCTTTTGGTAATGTTGTGATGTAGTATCCGTTATTTGAAAATCTTCCCGGCGACAAAACTTTTTGTCAGGCAGGTAACACCTTACGGCGCAAGGGCTTATAGATGGGCTTAAGAATTATTTTGAAAAAATCAAAAAAACGCTTGACAAATAGGAGCGACTCCTATATTGTAGAAGTTATGATGGGGCGCGGGAAACGGTTAGCGCATGGAAAGAATCGGAACAAACACGGAAGTCTTGGAAATCCTAAATGTAGTCTTTGCTGAGTCAATGGCCCACGAGATATTGGACGTTGAATCCTAACAAAATTTAAAACATAAAATTAAAGAAGTGAGGATCCACCGCCCTTGTCTTTTGGTTGCCGAAATCGGAGTTGTATACCTCTCTACCAAGACGACACCGATTTTTAATAGGTACCGGGGCCGCACGGAGGAGGGCGGTCCCAGTCTTTTTTATTCGAGTACGGCAGTCGCAGTCAGCGTTTCGCCTCCTCTAATATTCCTGAACCCCAGACAAAAAATTTTAAAACAGGTTGATTTTTTGCGCTTGCACTCAGAACCGTTGCAGTATATAATTGGCTTTGGATACTGACTATCGGCAAAACTATTAGGTTAGGCGGTACCAAAAGCTGCTTTGTGAGCAGTTTTCGAAAAAAATGAGGCGAAATTTGTCAGCACGAGGTGTTTTATGTTGGATAGCGGCGATAGCTCGAATCATGCCGATCTTACCGAAAGGATGAATGATTTTGAAAACTTGTGCCGTCAGAAAAACCTGAGGGTTACACCACAGCGGGTGGCAGTCTTCAAAGCACTTGTTGAATCGAATGAGCATCCTTCTGCGGAAATAGTATTTCGGCAGGTCAGAAAGACTTTCCCTAATATATCACTCGATACCGTCAACAGAACACTCCTTATGCTAAACGAGATAGGCGTAGCATCTGTGGTAGAAGGCTCAGGTAGCCCAAAGCGATTTGATGGAAACCTTCAAAACCATCACCACTTTGTATGTGTAGAGTGTAAAAAAATTATCGATTTTTCTCACGAAAGTCTAAACGGAATTAAAATGCCCAAAACTGACCCGGAAATGGGATACACTGAGAAAATCGACCGCTATAGAGTTCTGGTCCTAAAAAAAACGGTTCATCTACAGGGAATTTGCGAGGAGTGCTTAAAAAAACGTTGATTTTGGTTAAATCAGGAATTCTGCAAAACCTTAGTTTAATAACAAAGTTGAGGGTTTAGTATTTTGGAAAGTGAGGTCATAATGCTGCTTAAAGGAAGCCAAACCGAGAAGAATTTACTGACAGCGTTTGCAGGTGAATCCCAGGCAAGGAACCGTTACACCTACTTTGCCAGCCAGGCAAAAAAGGACGGTTACGAGCAGATAAAGGCTATCTTTGAGGAAACGGCCAACCAGGAAAAAGAACATGCCAAGCGTCTGTTCAAGTTTCTGGAAGGTGGAGAACTTGAGATAGCCGCTTCCTTCCCGGCAGGCGTAATCGGCCCAACCAGCGATAACCTTAAAGACGCAGCCGCAGGCGAAAACTATGAAACTACCAAAATGTACCCCGACTTTGCCAGGGTTGCCAAAGAGGAAGGTTTCGAGGAAATCGCCGACGTTTTCAGCAGCATCGCCGTAGCTGAAGCACGTCATAGAGATAGATACCTTGCGCTGGATAAAAACATCACCGAGGGCAAAGTATTTAAGAGGGAAAAACCGGTCAGATGGGTTTGTAGAAACTGCGGCTATGTCCATGAAGGACCCCAGGCACCTGACGTATGCCCGGCTTGCGCCCATCCACAGGCCTATTACGAACTGGAAGCGGCCAATTATTAGAAAATCTTAGCCGGTATAGCCGAAAAAGCAAAACGAAACTGTGCCACATTTTTCCGGGGGCCGGTTGCAAAAGGATTCATATAGAAGGGAATTTGGGATGGCTGAGCTTAAAGCGAATGTTTTCTCAGTGGGGGCTAATGATTGGGACAGGCGTCTGTTCGACGAGTTGATTCCACTACCCGATGGGACCAGCTATAATGCCTACCTGATTAAAGGCGGCGACAAAACCGCACTGTTGGATACCGTTGATCCGACCAAGACAACCAAGCTGATTGAGAATCTGCTCAGGGCTGGCGCTGAAAAGGTTGATTATGTCATCTCTCATCACGCCGAGCAGGACCACTCCGGCGCCATACCGGATATACTAATGTTTTATCCCGATGCAAAAGTTGTAACCAATCCCAAGTGCAAAGACATGCTGATTGACCTTCTTGGTATCGAAGATGAGAAGTTTATTACAGTCGAAGACGGCCAGACGCTTACATTGGGAGATAAAACGCTAAAGTTCATATACATCCCCTGGGTCCACTGGCCCGAGACAATGGCAACATACCTCGTAGAAGATAAAATATTGTTCCCCTGCGATTTCTTCGGCTCACATCTGGCCTCAAGCAGCCTGTTTGCCGACGATGAGCCAACCGTTTATGAAGCGGCCAAGAGATATTACGCCGAAATTATGATGCCGTTTCGCTCAACTATAAAGAAAAACCTGGAAAAGATTGCGGACCTTGAGATTGATATGATTGCCTCCAGCCACGGACCCATCTACGACAGGCCCGAGTTCATCCTCGACGCTTACAAGGACTGGACCGGCGACAGCGTGAAAAACGAGGTGGTTGTAGCATACGTTTCGATGCATAACAGTACCAGGAAAATGGTTGACCACTTTGTGGACGCCCTGATTGAACGAAGCATTTCAGTTAAGCAGATCAATCTGGTAAATGTCGATATCGGCAAATTGTCCATTGCATTAGTTGACGCAGCAACTATAGTGATTGGCTCACCGACAGTCCTCACCGGCGCCCATCCATTAGCAGCCCAGGCGGCTATCCTCGCAAACGCTCTTAGGCCGAAAGCCAAATTTGCCACGATTATCGGTTCCTACGGCTGGGGGGGCAGAATGGTTGATCAAATTATGGCTTTGCTTTCCAATCTGAAGGTTGAGTTTATCGAACCGGTTTTGGCGAAGGGTTGCCCCGGTGACGAGGATTTGGCCACCCTGAACGACCTGGCACAAGAAATATTTGACAAACACCAGGAAATTGGTATCGTAAGTTAAGAAACTTTATATTATATTCAGTCGAGCCTGTTCTGAGTTTGCCTAAGAGCGTTTTATATGGGTTCCCTGCCAAAATACTCAGGTTTGGTGGAATAATAGTCTTGATTGGATAAAGGGGTGGACAAATGGCAACGAAACTTGATATTTACAAATGTGAAAAGTGTGGTAATATAGTGGAAGTGTTAAATGGCGGAATCGGTCAGCTTGTCTGCTGCGGCGAATCGATGAAACTGCTGGATGAAAAGACAGCGGATGCCGCAACTGAAAAGCATGTACCTGTGATTACCAAGTTCGACACCGGATACAAAGTCAGGGTTGGGTCTGTGCCGCACCCGATGCTCGAAGAACATTATATCCAATGGATC
>CAZIXY010000323.1:0-3799 GCA_964543315.1 uncultured Desulfobacteraceae bacterium
CTAGCAAGGAGTTCACTTTAGCCTCCCCAACACTCATCCCGCGCAAAAACTCCGCATTGCTGTGTGAAGTTGATCAATGCGTTGAGCTTTTCTCTGGCTCGTCCAGAATCAATAGAATATTTTGCCCTTTCGATGCCTTCGGTAAAACTATTATCCAGACCTGCTGCCATGTATGCTGCCGCCGTGTTGAGAAGGACCATATCCCTTTTGGGGCTTTTCACGCCGTCCAAAATCTCTCTGATAATACGGGCATTTTTTTGTGCGCTACCGCCCCTTATCTCTTCTGGGCTCGCTCTCCTGAAACCAAAGTCTTCCGGTGTGATTTCAAATGTCCTGATACTGCTGTTTTTTAAGTAAGTAACCCTGGTACGGCCGCAAATACTTATCTCATCAAAACTGCCTTCGCCACAGACTACAAAGGCTTCTCTGGTACCAAGTCTGGAGAGGACATGGGCTATTTTTTCAGTTAAATCCGGGGAATAGACGCCCAGTACATGGGCAGAAGCCCCGGCCGGGTTAGTCAGAGGGCCTAAGAGGTTAAAAATGGTTCTGAGACCTATCTCCTGCCTGGGGCCTGCGGCGTATTTCATAGCCCCATGAAAGAGAGGGGCATAGAGGAATCCTATACCGACTTCCCGGATGCATCTCTCTACACTCACAGCACTGATATCCAATTTCACCCCCATATTAAGCAGAACATCCGCACTTCCACACTGGCTGGAGACCGCACGATTCCCATGTTTTGCCACCTTTACCCCTGCGCCTGCAGCCACAAAGGCTGTAGCCGTAGAAACATTGAAGGTGTTGGTCCCGTCACCTCCGGTTCCGCATGTATCCAGGATAGTTTCGTCTTCCACATTGATCTCATCACGATCAATGTTCACAAGATGCTTGTTGGGCCGCACTTGCATTGCCTTTGCCCTCATAACCTTGGCGGCACCCGTAATCTCATCTACGGTCTCCCCCTTTATTCTGAGGGCCGTGATAAAGGAGCCGATCTGTGCCGGTGTTGCTTTGCCAGTCATCACCTCCTCCATGGCCCTTACCATCTCCCCCTCTGTCAAGTCTTCGCCTTTGACTACCTTTTGAATAGCCTCCTTGATCATAGTTGAATTCCTCCTTTTTAAGGATAAAGTTTCTCATAATTTGGTGCCCCAAGCTGGTTAGGATCGATTCAGGGTGAAATTGAACGCCTTCCACCTGGTATTTGCGATGTCTCAAGCCCATAATCTCTCCTTCTTTGGTCCATGCACTAATCTCGAGGCAATCCGGGAGTGAGCGTGCATCCACGATCAGCGAATGGTAACGAGTGGCCTCCAGAGGATTGGGCAGGCCTTGATATATGGATCGGCCGTCGTGAAATATGAGAGAAGTTTTGCCATGCATGATCCTGTTGGCCCGTACTACCTTACCGCCAAAAGCCTCCGCAATGGATTGATGTCCCAGGCAAACACCGAAGATAGGAATTTTAGGCCCAAAATGGCGGACAGCCTCTACTGAGATGCCTGCATGACCGGGGTTTCCGGGACCGGGTGAAATAACAATGGCAGAAGGCCTAAGGCTATCCGCAGTCAAGAGGTCTATTTGATCATTTCGGCACACCCGTACCGCTTCTCCAATTTTCTGTAACATCTGAACCAGATTGTAGGTAAAGGAGTCGTAGTTATCGATCATCAGAATCATGAGTCGGCCTCCGTTCCCTCCAAATACGCAGTGTCTGGTTGGTGGAGCTGTGGGGTAATGCATTGCCATGCTCTGAGCAATGAGTTGCGCAACTTCGACCGGTATTGCTTGCTTTCTCAAGCGCTTTCAGCATTGCAGCGGCTTTTCTTAAGGTTTCCTTATATTCAAGCACCGGAGAAGAGTCATAAACTATTCCCGCCCCCACTTGAATCGAAACTCTGTTCCTTATGATGGCAATGGTGCGAATGGTAATGCAAAAATCCATGTTGCCGTTAAAAGCAAAATAGCCCACCGCCCCTGCATAGGGCCCTCTGGGGGATGGTTCCAGCTCGCTAATGATCTCCATGGCCCTGGTCTTTGGTGCTCCTGTGACTGTTCCAGCCGGAAACACAGACACAAAAAGGTCAAAAACGTCCATTTCCTGTTTGAGCTCTCCTTCCACGCTGGAGACCATGTGCATAACATGAGAGTAACGCTCAACATCCATCAGCCTCGGCACAGTGACAGAGCCCGGCATGGCCGTCTTTCCCACATCATTTCTCCCCAGATCTACCAACATGATGTGCTCAGCTCGCTCTTTTGGGTCGGCCATGAGTTCCTTTTCCAATTTCAGGTCCTCTTCCGGGGTTTTGCCTCTCGGCCGGGTCCCGGCGATCGGTCGCAGTTCTATCTTTCTATTCGTTAAACGCACAAGGATTTCAGGTGAAGAGCCTATCAACCTTATATTTCCAAAATTGAGATAGAACATATAAGGAGATGGATTGATGCTCCTTAGATTTCGGTACAGGATGAAATCGTCACCAAATACATACCCTGAAAATTTCTGGGAAAGGACCACCTGGTTCACATCGCCATTGGCAATATAACCCTTGGCCTTTTTTACTGCATGCTCGAAGTCTTCTCTGCCTATATTGGCCTCAAGTTCAGAGAGGGAAATCTCTTCCCCCTCTGATGATATGCCTGAGAGAGGACAATGCAGGTCATCCATGATTTCCTTCACCTCTTGGCAAGCCTGAGTATAAGCCTCCATGAGATCTTTCTCTCTTGGCAAATGAGCAAAAACGACAACCTTAATATGATGGCTTAAATGGTCAAAAATAATTAAACGCCTGGAAACGGTGAAAATAGACTCCGGGATGTCCGGGTGTTCCGGAGAAATCCCAGGCAAATGCTCCCACTTTCTGACCAGATCGTAGTTAAAGTAACCTACAAGCCCTCCCTGAAAAGGTGCGAGATGATCCATAGTTACCAGCCTGAATTCTTCGTGTAAGCCTCTAAGAACATGGAGGGGATTAGAGACATTACTTAAGACGTTCCTTCTCTTACCACGCCATATTTCTGCTCCGTTGCCCCGAAATATGACCGTAAGGTAGGGCTTATATCCAATAAAACTGTAACGACCCCATTTGGTGCCGCTATCAGCACTTTCAAGCAGATATGAAAAGGATTTGTCGCTGATCTTCAAGTAAGCCGAAACCGATGTATCAGTATCCCCCAAGAATTCTTGAAAAACGGGTATCAGGTTCCCCTGCTTCGCCATAAGCTCAAATTCACTGAAGGAAGGCTTTACTTCCAAGTCTCTGCTCCCAAACAAAAAGGCCGTGAGGATTGAATTCCCACGGCCTTCCTTAATGAATTAAATCAAAAAATAAAAAACCGTGGCACATCGGGAAATGAGCCCACGGTTTATAATTTTACCACCCTATAAGAGTACAACTACGGCGGGCACACCTCCCTTCTGGAGCTGCGCCACCACCAGTTCCTAAATGATCCTCTTATGCTTTTTTCGATTTTACGATCCACAGGAGCAACATAAGCGATGTCCAAACCAGATGTCAAGAAAAAAAGCGTCCTTGCAAGAATTTTTCTTGACAACTACCAGGCTTTCATTTATAAGGCATAAAATCTCCTTGCATGAAGCAAAAATAGTTATGAATAAAATAGTAATGAACAATCTATCCTGGTGCAGCTTTTATTTTTATTTTCGGAGGGGAGGTCTGCCCATGGATTGATTGTTCCTTACTTACTTGTTTCAAAAAGCCGTGGGCAGATCAAAGCCCACGGCTTTTTTATTTTATGATTCTTATCCCCTGATGCTTGAAAAGGCTAACAGGCC
>CAZIXY010000324.1:0-3778 GCA_964543315.1 uncultured Desulfobacteraceae bacterium
TTCCAGGATGTATTCCGTAACCTTGATCCCGAGCTTTCCGGCAGGATACGAATGCTCCTGCTGGCAGGCTACTTCGCACGTGTGACACCCCGTACAATAGTCATATTCTATAAGCAGTCCGTTTTTTGCCATCATTATTTCCCCCCCTCTTCCTTTATCTTTTCAAGCGTCACCAGTGTCGTTTTGTACTGCCCTCCGCCGAATCCTGAATTACTGCACTGGGGCCCCGGGATCAACTGGTTGATCTGGTAGTCCCAGACCCCGAAGAGATCTGGTTCAGGTCCCTTCATTTCCGGCATCCACCAGCCGTGGAGGGTTTGAATGTGCTCAGGCTTCACCGTGAGGGTCAATTTTGCTTTCCTTTTGACCCTTCCCATATCATTTCTTATATATATCCATTCCCCGTCATAGATCCCGTATTTTTTTGCAGTCTCGGGATGAATCTCCACAATGGGATCCCTCTCTTTCTCCCTAAGCCAGGGGATCATTCTGTGCTCGGAGTGGAAATACAGTGAAGATCTGGCCCCTGTTATCATGATTAGGGGATATTTTTTGTAAAGTTCTGGAGTCGATACAGGGCTTTGGGCCGGCTCCACATAGTAAGGTAAAGGATCGAGCCCCCAGCTTTCAAGGTCCTTGCTCCAGAGTTCCACCTTCCCAGTTTCAGTATTGAAACCCAGTTTACCATCGCCCCTCAGGAGACCTCTCTCATGCCGACGGTATGGTTTGGAGGGCCCGTCCGGAGGCATCTCCCAGCACCCTTTTTCTACCATCTCTTTAAAGGTTCTGTTTGCAACGGAGAGCCGGTCATTGATCAAATCAACTACACTGCCCCATTTCAACCCGTTCGGGTTTAAGCGCCTAGCCATCTCAAAATTGATCTCCCAGTCTGATTTGCATTCGCCCACCTGGATGACCTTATGCATGACTCCCAGGGGAGCCCACCAGCTCCTAAAACTGTCTTTTTCGGCAAATGTGGCCGCCGGTAAGACAATATCAGCCAGTGCCATAGTTGTGGGGTTATGAAAGAGATCCACTACAACAACAAAATCAAGTTTTTTCAGGGCATCATAGTGGAGCTTCGCCCTTGCTGCCTGGCCACCCAGAATATTTGCCGTCTGTATCCATGCAGCCTTTATGGGGTAAGGTTTCCCTGTATTGATCTGCTCTATGGCCATATCAGGTTGTGCCCATCCCCTGAAATTTTTCACCATAGGGTACCTGCTCGTACCAATGCGCTTCTCAGTTAGTTTTTTGACCAGATCCTCCCCATAGAGATCCACCAATTCCTCTGTGGTATAGGGGTAAGTCGTGACCCCATGGGAAGGCCTCGCAATCACATTGCCTCCAGGGACATCCAGATTGCCCGTGATGCACCACAGATGTGAAATTGCCTGGGCCACAGACGTCCCTTCAGGTTCCATGTCAACAGCCAGCCCCCAGTGGATTGCGGCCGGCCTGTTACTGGCATAAAAGCGTGAAGCATTTATAATCAAATCTTCCGGCACTTCGGTGATACTCGCCACTTTGCTGACAGGATATTCCTGTACCCGCTTTTTGAGCTCGTCAAAGCCGTAGGTCCATTTTTCAACGAACTCCCGGTCATACAGCTTTTCATTTATAATGACATTGAGCATGCCTAGGGCCAAGGCACCTCCGGTTCCGGGACGGAGTCGAAGATGATACTCGGCTCTTGTCGTCAACCAGGTATAGCGGGGATCCACGGAGATAATCTTCGATCCACGCTTCATGCAGTCAATAATCCAATGCCCGAAAAATCCGTCAGGATCCGTGGTCGTTGGATTGGTGCCCCAGACAATGATAACCTTTGGGACCTCCCATTCGGGATCGTCATAACGCTTCTCGAGAAATTGTGAGCAATCCGCCACAACAAAATCACCCATAGTCACTTTCATGGCCGCAAGCCTCGGCGTATAGCAGGATTGGCCGGAGAGACCAAGCTGGCACCAGTTGGGGCTCCCGTAATTATAGGCAAGAAATGAGATAGGGCCGCCGATGTCCCTTCCAGTACCTTGGCAAAAAATCACGGCTTCCGCCCCGTACTCCTCTCGTATCTGTTTTAATTTGGCCTCACAAGTATCAAAAGCCTCATCCCAACTAATGCGCTCAAACTTGCCTTCACCTCGCGCTCCAACACGTTTGAGAGGATAAATGATCCGATCAGGGTGGTACACATATTGTGTCAAGGCTAAAACCCGGGGACAGGCCCTACCCTGGTTCCAGGGGTGCCTTTCATCACCCTCCACCTTGACAAGCTTTCCATCCTTCACATAGAGTTTCTGGCCGCAGTTGCCATGGCATCCTGCCCCAGCAGACCATACGACCGTAGGATAAACCTTTATGCCCTCTTCATTTTTCATGAAAGTCCTCCTTTCTATTTTAAATGGTTTTTCCTTTCACCTACCTTAGGGCATGGGCATTACCAAAAAGATTATAGCTTAGCGTAGCTCATATTTTTATGGCCGCATCATAGGCAGATGCAATGGATGACATGGCATTGCCCACACTATCGCAGTCTCCTACTGCATAAATTTCATTCACTTTGTCTTCAAGGGCTTCTGCGAGTTGCTTCTTGATGGACCTCGCCCCAACGCTCACAATAACGGTATCCGCATCCAGGAGGAAATCATAACCCGCCTTTTCCATTATGAGGCCTCCATCCGTTATTTCCTTGACTTTTACGTTACTGCAAACCCGGATATTAGCGCGATAAAATCGTTTCAGGAGATATCCACGGGATGTATAACCCATGCCGGGCACTACCGCCTCTCTCTCGGTCACAATGCTTACGAGCTTTCCCTTGGAGGCCAGATATTCGGCTGCATCGACTGCCCCGTATCCTGCCCGGCAAGCATAACTGTAAGAGGAGTTTACATTTGTCGGGTCTCCCTCTACCGGCCTGATCTTGGGCTTGCACGTATAGGTGCAATGATAACTGCATGTCCATATTGCCACCCGGTTCCCCACCTCCACCCTGCCACTCATAACGTCTTCTACCGTCACTATGTTTGGTCCGTCGATGCCTGGAACTTTCTTCGGTAATAGCGGTGATGCGCCAATTGCCAGGACTACGGCATCAGCCTTCTCACCTTCCACCATATCAGGGGTAAATTCCCTACCGAGTTCCACCTGAACCCCTGTCTTAGGTAGAGTCCTCTCAAAATAGGTAAAGAGACGCTCTACCTCGGCCTTTGAAGGAGAGGCGGTTGCCAGCCTGTATGCACCTCCCAGTCTTTTTTCTTTCTCATAGAGTACCACCCCATGGCCCCTTTTTGCTGCCACAATCGCAGCCTCACATCCGGCAGGTCCGCCACCCACAACTACAATTTTTTTTCTGAGTGGTGCCTTTTCAATAGCATCAATGGGTTTTTCATCTATCCGGCCAGCCGCAGGGTTCACCAGACAAGTGGTCGGAGCGAGCATCCACAACACGTCAAAACAGCCCTGTGCGCACCAAATACAAGGAAGGATATCTTCAGCCCGACCTTCAAGAAGCTTGTTTCCATACTCTGGATCTGTGATGTGAGGTCTGCCAATGCAAACGAAGTCGGTTTGTCCCTTTGCAAGGATTTCCTCGACCATATCCTCAGAGATCCTTTTGGCCACCATCACAGGGATATTTACGGTCTTTTTGATACCCTCTGCCATATAAACCCAGGACCCTCGAGGTGATGCCATAGTCTGATCATGCAGGTTATGGTCTGATTCCCGGAGACCCGAGGAAACATTGATACAGTCAACCCCTGCCTTTTCCAGC
>CAZIXY010000325.1:0-3753 GCA_964543315.1 uncultured Desulfobacteraceae bacterium
GTCGGGTTTTGATAACTGCTTCTCACAAAGGCGATAAAATAGTCCCTCATACGATTCATGGGAGAAATTTCATCCACCAGGCCCGCCCTGGCGCAGTAGATAGGTCTGGATTGATCATAATACTGCTGCGCGAGGGCATTCATCTTTTCAATGACCGGCTCAATAGGTTTGCCCGCATCCTTTTCCTTTACCAGACGTCTTGCAAAAGCAGCGGCAGCCGCTGTTTCGCCGTGCATGACATAAATCTCGGTCGTTGCCACGCCCAGGGTAAAGGCGTTGTTCCGTGTGGCCTGGGGCCCTCCCATTATATAGTGTGCCGCAGCCGTCCCTTTTCTCAGAACAACACACATCATAGGAACATGCGAACTCTCAATAGAGTAGATGAGTGACTGACCGAGCCCGAGTAGTTCCGCCTTTTCCGCAATGTCTCCCACATCGATACCGCTTGTATCCTGGAACCAGACAATGGGGACTTTGTCTCTGCCGCAGAACATGACCAGCTCATTCATCTTTATGAGGCCTTCCCTGTAAAGCTTGCCGCCGATACCGAGATACTGCCCCTCTGCATATTGCGGATATGCCTTACCCAGAAAACCCTGGCGATTGGCGATCACCCCCACCAAAAAACCGTCTATCTTGGCAAGGCCGCAATACACTTCAGGACCATAATCCGGTCTGTATTCCATGTGTTCGCTCGAGTCAAAGAGCCTTGCCAGGACCTGTTCAATGCTGTAGGTCCTTTTCTGATTAAAGGGGACAATAAGGTTGAGATCATCAGCAGGATAAGCCGGATCGGCCGGCTCCGCAACCCTGAAGGTCGAAGGATCATAGAGCGGCATACCCGCCATGCACTTTTTCACGGCCTCCAGGACCCCTTCCTCCGTGTCAAAAACCTCTCTCATAAAACCGGTTTTGTCGTGGTGTATCTTCACGCCTCCCGGAGGAATCTGCTTGAACTGCCTTGTCGCATCAATCAAGGTCTCCGCACCTTCGACGTCAAAATGACCTTTGGGTGACATGCCGCTCACGATGCCGCCGCCTCCCACGGCCATATTTGATTTTTCATGGGCAAAGATAATGGCAGGGCTTATGGCGTGATATCCCCCACCGGCTGGATTGGTGCCGAACATCCCAACGATAACGGGAATCCCTTTTTCAGCAAGCTCGGAATGCCTGAAAAAGGTCCTCCCGCCCGATCGCCTCCCGGCATAAACCTTTTCCTGTTCCGTTAATTTGACTCCGCTGCAGTTGAGAACCCACACAAGGGGAATGTGCAGTCTTTCCGCAATATCCTGGGCACGGAAAACGTGTTCACGCTGGCCTGGAATCCACGCCCCGGCAAGGACCTTGTTATCAGAGGCAATGACCAAGGAATACCTGCCGGATATCTTGCCCAATCCGGTCACAACGCCGGTGGTCCCCTCCTGATTGAACTCAGGATCGTAGAGGCTGTTGAGCGGCAGGAATGTGCCGGGATCAACAAGAAGATCGATCCTTTCCCAGGCGGTTTTCTCACCTCTCTTGTGTATTTTTTCGGCAGGGATGCCTGTGAGCTTTCTTTTTTCTAAGGCATCGGCGATCTCCGCTTCCACCTTTGATATTTCAGCCGCATTCGCTTTCTCCCTTTCCTTTTCATTTTCGCGTAGTTCTTTTCCAATAGGACTCATCTTTTTAAAATACTGTTTCATCTCATATAGCCTCCCTATAGTCTGCTACCCGTTGTTCGAGTGTCGCTATCAGGCCTGCGCGAAATTTCGCGTCCCTGTAAAGCATGGAATCTGTTTGCGCCTCTTTCTTCACAAATTGAATTTCATCAAATTGTGATGGATCGTAACCCTTGAGGAGGTCGTTTATGGCATCTATGGATTGCGGCGCCAATGGTCTGCCCATCCTGGCCATTTCCTCTTTTACTTCCCTTAAGGGTTTTCCCCAGAGGTTGCTGTAATTTTCCGGGTTCCTTCTCTTATCAACCTCCAAAGAGATATCTTCTCTGGTCGCCAATGTCAGCCTTTCCTTTTCACCGATCACCGGCACTGCTTCAGCCGAACATGTTGCTGTTTCGAGAGCCTTGGGGAACAAGAGCAGTCCGGTATCATGATTATGGGCCTCCAGCGCTTCCAGATACCGTGCCTTATCCCCATCGGGATCATCTGTTTTCTGTCGTTTGGGGAAGGAGAAGGGGACATCGACCACGATGTTATAGATACCGATTTCTCTCAGCTGAGCCGCCTTCACTTCCCTTGATGTCTTCGCCATATATTCGGCATTGACCGGACCGGCCTTGACCAATGTCCTGGCGACTCCAGACCACCCGGGAATGATACCGATCATGGCCTCGCTGAAACACATACCGCTTCTTGAATCGCCAACAATAAAATCGGCCATCAGGGGAATCTCTGCGGAACCCCCGAACCTGGTCCCTCCCCCGCAAACGGAAACAACCCTTAGATTTTCTGCAATCCTTCTGACACTTCCATGAAGGGTAATTCCCTTCTTTATGCGATTATCCGCCCAATCAAAGAGCCGGTCAATCTCTTCGGCCGGAGCCCCTGTCGACTCCATTTCTCTTTTTGTTTCAAGGGTCTCGTCCAGTCTGCTGAGGCTCTCTTTTAGATCACCGCCGGCATGGACCGGATCGTTGGCGCCGCACATAATAAGAAAATCGAGGTCCTTTCTTATTTCGAAGACCTTATCCAGCCCTTCCAGGTAGGCGTCCAGCCCCGGGTTACCCACCTGGTGCACCGGCGGGTTGTAGTAACAAAGGACCGAACCGGGTTTCCCTTGAAAAACTACCCGGTCGATCATAAGATAAGACTTACCTTCCGACCATTCATAGAGCGGCTCCACATTTTGATAGTCCGCCACCTCATCCGATCTGACCAGCCTTATGGGTCCTTTCATAAAAATCCTCCCGTTTCTTTGGACTTGATTGTTAACGGCACTACATATATGAAAATTTTTTTTATATCAAGTCATACAAAAAACTTCAAAGCTAAATTTTGAAAGAGAAAACCCTACCGGCCTTTCCGTTGCAATCCCGGCTGATAAAGACATCTTTTTGTTCCGTGATATTTTTTTCTTGCATTCGCATCTAATATTGCATAATGTATAATATATAATTTATAAAACCCTCCAAGAATTTGATGCATTATGCATAAAATCCAGTCAAAAACACTCCATCAGGAAGTCGCCCTTCGAATCCAAAAAATGATTAGCAAAGGCCTCTTGGTTAGGGGGCAAAAAATCAATGAAAAAGCCCTCTGTGAGTCGATGGGAGTCAGCAGAACACCGGTTCGGGAGGCCCTCCGGCTTCTTAAATCAGAAGGTCTCATTGATCTCATTCCTCACAAAGGAGCCTACGTCAGCCAGCCCTGTATCGAAGAGATCAACGATATGTTTGAAGTGATGAGTGTACTGGAAGGAACGTGTGCCCGGCTTGCCGCCACTAAAATGACGGAAAAAGAGCTAATAAAGATCGAGTCTCTCCACGAAAACCTTGAGGAGCAATATCGCAAAAAGGATCATGAAGCCTATTTGAAAAAGAATAATGTCTTCCACTTATTTATTCAGGAACTGGCCGGCAACAAGATCCTAAATGGTGTTATCAACGGGCTGAGGCAAAAAATTTTGCTCTATCGTCAGAGGCAGCTTTATCAACCGGAACGCTTCGATCAATCTATCCAGGAACACAGAGATCTTCTCGATGCCTTTAGCAAAAAAGATCCAATTTCAGCGGAATCATTAATGAAAAGG
>CAZIXY010000326.1:0-3742 GCA_964543315.1 uncultured Desulfobacteraceae bacterium
GCGGAGTTTTTGCGCGGGATGAGTGTTGGGGAGGCTAAAGTGAACTCCTTGCTAGCTAAGATATTGGCCGAGAAATATAAGGAAGTTGAGAGACTCAAAAAAACATGGCATTCACGCCCTCGAAGTCATGAGATGCTCCCTCTCCGCGATTTCAAGGGTAGAATTTGTATGTCCGGGAAGGTTAGCCTGATTGCTGAGATAAAGTTTGCTTCTCCCTCTGCCGGTATCATTTGTGAAAGAATGGACCCGGTAAGAATTGGCAAAGCTTACGAGAAGGCCGGCGCAAAAGCGGTCTCACTTCTTACCGATAAGGAATTTTTTGGAGGGGACTTGAGATATTTGCCTCCCCTGAAAAAAGCGGTGTCTTTACCTGTGTTGCGCAAGGATTTTATTGTTGACGAAATCCAGGTGAGAGAATCTTTTTTATGGGGTGCAGATGCTATTCTTCTGATTGCGCGTATTTTATCACGGCAACAATTGGCAAAACTCCTGGGTACATGCAAGGGCTTGGGCATGGCTGGTATTGTTGAGGTTCACAACCAAAACGACCTCAACAAGGCCATTGCTTGTGGTGCTGAAATCATCGGCATAAACAACAGGGATCTGGAAACCTTTGAAGTCAACTTCCGCACCACTATGGAGCTTGCTCCAAGAGTGCCTGAAGGGCACATTATTGTGAGTGAAAGTGGCATTAAAAACGGGAGTGATATTCGGTTTTTGATGAGAGCAGGTATTAATGCCGTGCTTGTGGGAACGTCAATCATGAAAAGCCGTGACCCTTTGGATAAGACAAGAGAACTTGTTCTGTCAGGAAAAGACACTCATGGTAAGAGTCAAGATTTGCGGTATAACGAGTGCTCGTGATGCAGCAATGGCGGTTGATCTCGGGGTCGATGCATTGGGATTTATCTTTGCACCCAGCCCAAGGCGTGTTAGCCCCGAAAATGCGCGCATGATCGT
Organism: uncultured Desulfobacteraceae bacterium; assembly: GCA_964543315.1. Classification (GTDB taxonomy): domain Bacteria; phylum Desulfobacterota; class DSM-4660; order Desulfatiglandales; family Desulfatiglandaceae; genus JAFDHL01. The sequence goes on from CAZIXY010000326.1 coordinate 961, forward strand.
TGACTGCCTTCCTCCTTTTGTCCATACCGTGGGCGTTTTTGTTAACCAAGACGTAAGGATTATCCAGGATATTGTAGATTTTTGCGGCCTGGACCTGATCCAGCTTCACGGAGATGAGTCCCCGGAGTTTTGTCGGACACTGATGCCGCGCACCATCAAGGCGTTTCGTTTAAAAGATTTATCCAGCCTGGTGCCCTTTAGACCCTATCAGGGGAAAGTCAGGGCTCTGCTTCTGGACACCTACCAGCATGGAATCAGGGGAGGTACAGGGAAGACCTGAACCACACCGGGGCACACAAGGCAAACAACGTGATGGGACAGGGACTCCTGGCAAAGCGTATGGGAAAATCCCGCGTCATTGCTGAGACCGGCGCCGGGCAGCATGGGGTGGCCACAGCAACCATGGCAGCCAAACTGGGGTTTCAGTGTACCATCTATATGGGACATCTCGACATGGTAAGGCAGATGCCTAACGTGTTCTGGATGGAACGCTTAGGCGCCCAGGTCGTTCCGGTCACGGATGGTCAGATGAAAGCGACTCACAGCATTGCACCGGGCCTGGACTATGTCGGCGTGTCACCGATCCTCGCATCACTTTGGGAAGAGGGTCGAATCCGTTTTGAGGCGACCACAAACCATGAAGTACTGGAAGCCTTCTCCCTCACTGTTAAGAAAGAAGGTCTGGTGCCCGCTCTGGAATCAGCCCATGCTTTTGCACAGGCTTTCAAAGAGGTCCCGGATCTATCCAAAGATGATCTTATCCTTATAAACCAATCGGGCAGAGGAGATAAGGACATCTTCAGCATTGCTGATGCATGTGGTGATATTAAGTGGCAGGAGTTTATCAAAAGCAAAGCGGAGGAGTACAGTGCTTGAGTCATATCTTCGGAGTAGACTTAGAGAGAAAGATATCCTGCTAATGACCCACATTGTCCTTGGGTATCCCTCTTTTGAAGATTGCTTTAGAATCATCGAAGCAATGGTTGAGGCAGGTGTGGATCTCATGGAATTGCAGATTCCCTTTTCGGATCCGATCGCTGACGGACCTGTGATTCTACGTGCCAATCACGAAGTCTTAAGAGGAGGCGTAACTGTTCAACAGTGTTTAGATTTTGCCGGTAAGGTTACGGCAAGCTTTAACATCCCTTTTCTCATCATGAGCTACTATAATATTTTTTTCAAATACGGAGTTGAGCGCTTCGTCCCTGAGATGGCCAGGAGGAATCTACGTGACGTCATTATCCCCGATCTTCCTCCTGAAGAGGGAAAAGAGCATCTAAGAGCAATGAAAACACATCAACTTTCCCATATTTTTATCTTTTCACCCACAACATCGGATATCCGAATGCGATATATTGCCTCTTTGGCAAGTGGTTTCATCTATTGTGTGGCCCGCAAAGGAGTTACCGGGGCAAATACGAGTTTTTCCAAAGAATTGGGAAGGTACATCTCCAGATGCCGGAAGGCGACCACTCTGCCTCTTGCAGTTGGTTTTGGGGTTAAAAAAACTTCCGATATCAATTACTTAAAAGGAAAAGCAGATATCGCCGTCATTGGTACACAAGCGCTTCGTATCATGGAGGAGAAGGGAATTAGCGGCATAAGCAATTTCATTAGGGCTCTCCAGTGAGCTATTTGGAGTCCCGAAGCGGTGCTGAATCTGCAACTTGCCTTGTTACATTTTGTTTCTTTCTACCCAGTAGTTTGGTTTTCTATGTTGGTGCGCTACAGCGATGACAAAAATGTGATCCTGCTCGATTGAATACAATAACTTATATGGGAATTTGTGGAGCAAACACTTTCTTACGTCGCCACGCTCCACTGACCATGCCTTAGGATACCTGGTGATTCTTGAGACTGCTCTTTTTATTTCTTCTTTGAATTTCTTGCCTAAGCCCAAATATTGAAGCTCATAGTAATGTACCGCATCTTCCAGTTCTTGCCTTGCAAATCTTGAGAAAATTACTTTCATTATTCTTCCTCAAATATTTCCTCCATCGGAATTCCTTCTAACCTGCCATCCCTGTATGCATTCAGTCTCTTTTCTGCTTCCAGTGCCCAAATTTCATCGATTCTTTTATCGGGCTCATCAAGACTTTTGAGCAGAGTTTCAATTACAATGAATCTCTCCTCAGGCTTCAGTTGTAATGCTTTTTCAAGGATTTCTCTTGTGCTCATTGATTATCACCTCCTCCTTTGTTGAAAAACCAGAAACAATACCTCCGCATTTAAGCAGCGTTGCAGGGCAAACGTGCAAGACCATTCTTTGTAAGTCTTCTCTCTCCACTACTACCTCAAAGTCCCTATCAGCCTTTTACCTTCAACCTTCCACCCTCTACCTATATTATAAACGGTTTACTCTCATTACCATGCCTGTCAATGGCAATAACCGCAGCGCTTTCTGTAAAACCAGCCATCTTAATTTCACCATTTTCAGAAATATCCTTTGCAAATACAGTCCTGTCCATATCAAGAATCTCTCCATTGTAATCAACAGCAGCGAGAAGCATGGCAAGTCAGTCCAGCCCTTTCAAACGCTGTCCCTCCTTATCCATTATTATATCTTCAGGCCGAGCTGATCGTCAGTTAATATCCTGTTGAGTATAAAACCCCTTATCTCATTCTCGAGAAAAGAGGTCCTCTTAAGTCTACAACTCATAGCTTCCCCCTGGAAGAGCTAAAGACGGGTGTTTTGAAAACTATGAGAAAGTTAACTAAAATTAGTTATTTAGTCAAGGAATTTCACCTGCCCTCTTGAGTACTTAGCAGAAAATAGCAGGGA
>CAZIXY010000327.1:0-3732 GCA_964543315.1 uncultured Desulfobacteraceae bacterium
TCCTAAATCCCCAAGATAAGCCCGGAATATTAATCGGTTAAAGAATTCTATTTTTTGTCTTGACAATGGGGAGTACCTCATCTTAGAAGATACATTTCAAACAAATGTTTGAATGTCAAGAAAAAATTTGCTAAAGTATATTTGATTTTATTGCTCATTTTGTACAACTTTAACATGTAGAGATGCAGCAAAAGCAGCACCAGTATTTTTCCTTGGCACCGTTAAAGTTTTTCCATGGGCTTGTAGCATGACATTGAAGGTTTTAAAGTTGACTTGGATCTTGATAACAGCTGATAACTACGAGGCTTCACCGAGCTGAAGGAAGGAGGGGACAATGAAAGGTGTAGATGTTTTTTCAACTGTGGCATGGTCTGCAGGACCGGGTTGCCATGGGGGTTGTGGGCAAAAACTTTATGTAAAAGAAGGCAAGCTTGTAAAGATTGAAGGGGATGAGGATCACCCTTTTAATATGGGAAGATCTTGCCCTCGGGTTCTTGCCCTGAGGCAGTATATGTATCATCCTGATCGCATCTTATACCCTTTAAGAAGGGTGGGAAAGCGTGGAGAAGGTAAATTTGAGCGTATCACTTGGGAGGAGGCATTTGATACCTGTGAAAAAAAGCTGAAAGAAATAAAAGAAAGATATGGAGCTGAATCTGTTATTTTTGCCCAGGGTACCGGGAGGGATATAGGTGGGCCTATCTCTTTTCTGGCTTACAGCTTTGGGAGTCCTAATTGGGTCCAGCTAGGACTGTCGGGGCAGTCCTGCTACACGCCAAGACTGGGGGCTATGAAAGCTGTGATGGGTGATTTTGCGGTTGCCGACTGCTCGCAGTTTTTTGAGAAACGCTATGACGACCCACGATGGGAGGTACCGAAAGTTATACTTGTTTGGGGGCAGCATCCGCCAAATGGTTGTCCTGACGCTTTTATGGGCCATTGGATCGTGGATTGCATGAAAAGGGGATCGAAGATTATTTCCGTTGACCCTCGCAATACATGGATGACCTGCCGTGCAGAGCACCATCTTCAGCTTCGCCCCGGCACGAGTGGGGCCCTGGCATTGGGGATGCTCAACGTGATTATTAATGAGAAATTATATGACCCAGAATTCGTTGAAAGGTGGACCTATGGCTTTGAGGAACTTAAAGAAAGAGTGCAGGAGTATCCCCCTAAAAAGGTGGCAGAGATAACCGAGGTGCCGGAAAGAGCTATAATAGAGGCCTCAAGGTTTTATGCGACAAACAGGCCGGCTGCCATTCACTGGGGGGTGGCCATTGACATGGAGCCAGAGAGTACATCTGTAGCGCATGCCATTATATGCTTATGGAGCATTACAGGGAATATCGATATCCCAGGTGGTGAAGTTATTGCGAGGCCTGCTTTCGGTGTTACGGCGTATCCCTGGACGACCGAAGAACTCATTGACCTTTATGGTGAAGGGCTTGTAAAAAACCTCAATGAAAAGCGGATTGGCGCGGATGTGTATCCTATGGTAAAAAACTTCAGGGGCTGGGCCCATCCCGATATGACCATTGACCAGATTGACTCAGGGAAGCCATACCCCATCAAGGCTGCCTGGATACAGACGACCAATGTTTTAGGTGGCCAGGCGGCAAGGGCCGAATTCCACTATGAGGCCTTGAAAAAGTTAGATTTTGTGGTTGTTGTTGATCTTTTTCATAACCCCACAACTATGGCTTTAGCTGACATTGTTTTACCTGCAGCCACCTTTCCAGAAAAGGATAGCTTTCGTGCCTGGTGGTCACCCCTTGATATCATTAAGAAACATGTGCAGGTAGGTGAATGCAAGTCCGATTGGGAGATAAACTTTGAGTTGGCCAAAAGGTTTAATCCAGAGGGTCTGAAGAAATGGGATACTGTTGAAGATCTCTTTAATGAGCGCCTAGCACCATCTGGGATGACCTTTGAAGCGCTGGAGAAGAAGGGGGGGTGGATATATCCTCCAGAAGGGCCCTATAGGCCCTACAGACGTTATGAGCGGGGGCTACTAAGAAAGGATGGAAAGCAGGGTTTCAATACTGAAACCGGCAAAGTGGAACTATACTGTAAGACCTATGAGAGCTGGGGGCTTGACCCCTTGCCTTACTATTCAGAGCCGCCTCAAAGCCCTGTATCGACACCGGAGTTATACAAGAAGTATCCCCTTATCATGATAACAGGTGCCCGCTCACAAGTTTTCTTCCATTCCGAGCATCGGATGATTCCTTGGCTAAGGGAAAAGGAGAAAGACCCCTACGTGGAAATTCACCCTGAGACTGCGGCCAGGTATGGCATATATGACGGTGAATGGATTCATATAGAAAATGACATGGGGAAAGTGCGGCGGAAAGCTAGATTGACTCTCAAGGTGAAGCCAAATCATATACAGACTCTCCATGGATGGTGGATGCCGGAGATGAATGGCTCTGAGCCGGACCTTTTTGGCGTATGGGATTACCAGATCAACAAGATCATCCCCGGTCCACAGGCGAGTAAATCCGGCTTCGGTGGGGGGCGATACAAGACTACCTTGGTTAAACTGTCGAAAATAACGGGAGGAGAGTAATGAACGTGACCAAGAACGGCTTGCTAATTGAATACAATTACTGTACCGGCTGTCACAGCTGCGAAGTGGCTTGCCAGCAAGAGCATGATTTTCCGGCAGGCAAGAATGGCATAAAAGTCACGGAATTTGAATATGAGACTCACACTAGAGTGATGATTGATTACCTTCCCTATCCGACGGATCTCTGTGATTTGTGCATCAACAGGCATAAGGAGGGCGAATTGCCGGCCTGCGTGAAACACTGCCAGTCGAACTGCATGAAATTCGGCCCTATTGACCGGCTCGTTAAGGAGATGGCTGAACGGCCCAAGATGGTCTTGTATGCTCCACACTAAGACTCTCTGGTGACATTTTCATTTTGCCATCAACACATGCTGAGGCTTGATTTGGAATGAAAAAATTATAAAAATTGACAATAAGTTTGGAAAGCTTATAATATATTTAATAGAGAGGCTTGAAGGACAGACTTAAAAAATAATGCGAGGCATACGCCATGCAGAGGGCCGAGGATATAGCCAGACTGGCGAAGAGAGAGGCTCTTATCAAAAGCGAGGGAACAAGTGCGGCTAGGTGGGGGGATGCTTGCCCGCTACCGAATCAAACGCTGATGTGGGAATACGAGTGTGATACTTGCAGAATTAAATTTGAAACCATTGTACCGCACGGCCCAAAAGAAGAACGCGAGATAAGGTGTCCTCAATGTAAGGGGAAGAATATCCACAGATTAAACGTTGGGAATCTAGCGGGGACTGCGTGTGCTGGGTGATAGAGCAACAACTGGGGCCGTGAGCCTCTCTTGTTTATAGCTTGCTCATAGTTGCAGATTGAAGAACTAAGGCCGGCAAAGCGCCAATAGATTTTTATATAGATCCTTTGAGGCGATTTAAGACCTCTCCTTATTTTTGGCTGATTGTGCCCTTCACGAAACTCAAATTGGTTGTAATATCAAGGGGTTACGTCGGGACAATTTTAGAAATTTCCTCCTGCTAAATTCCTTTCTAATATCAGCAAGTTATCGGACGTTTCCTTTAAGAAAGAGCTTTTTCCCACCAAAAGTTGCCTCCTCAAGAAGGGGGTGGAGGGCAAAAACGTTAACAAAAAATCCTTGGCCCAAGTTTGCCAAAGTTGAAGAAAGACCTATGCTGGCAGGGGCTATTGGCGCT
>CAZIXY010000328.1:0-3711 GCA_964543315.1 uncultured Desulfobacteraceae bacterium
GGTTTGCAGGTTTGCCAGGTCCAGCGTTCCGGCCGAGTCGATTCTGAAAAAAGAGTCCCATACCCTTCGCTTTGACAAGACCTATCCGGATTCTTAGGCACCAGAGTTAAGGATCTATAAACGGAAATCGGATGAATTTATATCCCATGCATACACTTTTGAACGTTACCAATTTATTTGTTAACCTCGTAAAAAGTTTCGGCTCGCAATATCCGCCACCCTGAGTTGTATTTTTTCATATCCCTGCCAATGGTTCATTTCAGGGGTGAAGACCATGTTGACGGTCGTGCCCCCGAGCGGGTACCTGTCCGCCATTCCAAAACCAATGGCCTCATATACCTTTTTTTCCTGTCGCACCCTTAGTTTCAAGTGTCTTTCGCCCACAATACGCGATTCCAATACCTCCAATGGGCCGGCATAGAAAGAGGGTTCCGGGTTTCCTTCCCCAAAAGGCGATAATGCCTCAATCTCGTGAAGCATTTCGGGCCCGATATCATCAATAGAAATTTTGGCATCGACTTCCATGGCCGGGACCATGTCGGACTCCCGAAGGGCTTTGTGCGCAAGGCTTTCCAGATTATTTTTCAGGGTATTTAGGTTTACCTTTTTCAGTGAAAATCCGGCAGCATGCGCGTGTCCTCCAAACTTTTCAAAAAGAGAGCTTAGCTTTGACAATGCCTTGTAAAGATTGAAACCCTCTATGCTTCTTCCCGAACCAAAGGCCATATCCCCCTGAAGGCTAAAGACTAAGGATGGACGATGATATTTGTCCACGAGCCTTGACGCAACAATGCCCAAAACGCCTTTATGCCAATTTTCCCCGGCCAAAACCAATGTCCTGGAATCCCTGATTCTCTCATCTTCCCTGATCCTGTCCTCGATCTCATGAAGGATGCTTTGCTCAACACTCCGGCGTTGGTTATTAGCAGTGTTGAGCCTGGACGCAAGATCATGGGACAGATTGGGATCGTGTTCAACGAGCGTCCTGATTCCTGTTTGGGAATCCCCCATCCTTCCGGGAGCATTCAGTCTGGGTCCGAGCCTGAAAGCCAGATCATCGGCTGTTATCCCCGGATTTTCGATGCCGGCGACTTCCTTCATCGCTGTTATCCCGGGCCACCGGCTCTCCCTCATAGCCCCTATCCCGTAATGCACAAGTATCCGGTTTTGATGCACAATCGGCACCCTGTCCGCCACAGTCCCCAAAGCAACCAGATCGAGATATTCCCTAAGATCAGGCTCGCTCCTTGTTCCGAACCAACCGTTCTGTCTCAAGGCCTTCCTGACCGCAACGGTCAGAAAAAAGGCCAGGCCCACCCCTGCAAGATCCTTGAAAAGAAAAGGACAACCAGATTGTTGGGGATTCACAACGGGGCATTGTGCCTGAAAATCCTCAGGCACCTGATGGTGGTCGGTAACAATTACATCCATGCCGAGGTCCTTCGCCAAGGCTATTTCACCAATATTGGTGGTCCCGCAGTCCACGGTAATAATCAGTTTTGTCCCGTCATCGGCGATTTTTAAAATAGCCTCTTTGTTAAGGCTGTAGCCTTCCGTGAGACGATTGGGAATGTAAAAAGAGACCTGGATGCCGAGACTCGAAAAAAAATTTACCAAAAGGGCCGTCGCCGTCAGGCCGTCGGCATCATAGTCCCCGTATATGGTGATTTTTTCCCGGGTTTCAATAGCCTTCAGGATAATGTCCAGGGCGTCCGGCATCCCCGTCATGTGCATAGGATCAGCCATATCGCCCAGGCGAGGATTCAGAAAAGAGGTGACCTGCGCTGGAATTGAGACGCCTCGGTTTATCAAAAGCTGGGCCTGCAAGGGAGTTACACCGGCTTCACGGGCGAGTCGTGAGGCAGATGGGGAGGGAGATTTCAGTTTCCAGATAACCGGATGCGATGTGTCCATCTCAATATGACTGACTCTGAAGCATTGTTTCCACCTTCTTAATATCTTCCGGAACATCAACCTCAACGGAATCAAAAGGGGTTTCCACTACCTTAATCTTTATGCCGTGTTCGAGCGCCCGCAACTGTTCCAGTTTTTCGGCGGACTCAAGCACCCCTTCGGGCAATTGGGTGAACTGGAGCAAAAACCCCATCCTGTATGCATAAAGGCCAAGGTGTTTGTAGTATTCTTCCCCTGAAGCGGTGCTTCGATAAAAGGGGATCGGTGACCGGGAAAAATAGAGACCAAAACCCTGTCCGTCCGTGACAACCTTGACGTGATTGGGATTCGTGATTTCACTTTTTTCCGTAATCCTGAACTTAAGAGTTGTCATGGATATGGATTCATCTTCTTTAAGGGGGGTAATCATTCTGGAGATCTGAGAGGGGTGAAAAAAAGGTTGATCTCCCTGGATATTCACAATCAGGTCCTCTTTTTCAAGACCCATCTTCAAGGCCGCTTCACTTATACGATCCGTGCCCGAACGATGCGAGTTCCCGGTCATAACCGCATCACCCCCGAATTCCTGCACGCAGGTCGAAATGCGTTTATCGTCCGTGGCCACACAGACGCCTGATAGTTCAGGGCATGCGGCTGCGCATTCGTAGACACGTTGAATCATGGGCTTGCCGGCAATAGGGGCAAGGGGTTTTCCGGGAAAACGGCTGGATTCATATCTTGCCGGTATAAAAGCCACTGTTTTCATACGGCCTGGCCTCATTTCTCATCCGACAACATGGTCATTTCATAACACCCAAAAAATCGGCATCAACAATAATCCTTATGCCATAAGGAGGCGATGAAGGAATAGATAACGCCTGAGGAAATCGGCATCGCCTAAACATACCTTGAAATATTTTTCCAACATTTTTGACGCAAACATTCCCCTTTGACACAAATCAAGCTTCCGTGTAACTCGCGCAAGCAGAATCAGATTCCCAGGCAGTCACCTTGGTAACCTTAACCGTGTCTTCATTCAATTCCCGGGAAAGGGATTTAAATATGTGGCAAGCGATATTTTCCGAGGATGGATTTGAGTCTTTAAAAGGTTCCAATTCGTTCAAAAATTTATGATCCAGCCCGTCCAGGACCTTTTTTGTTGCAGCCTTAATCACCCTGAAATCAATCAACAAACCGTTCTTTTTCAGTTTATTTCCGCTAACAGTCACCTCTACCTTCCAATTATGACCATGGAGATTTTCACATTCCCCCTCAAACTCCCTGAGCTGGTGGGCTGCGGCAAACTGAGAAATAATCTTGAGTTCATACATGGTATCATTGCCCTCACGCGGAGCCTTCGTTAGACTCTTCTGCGGACTCTTGTGTGGGCTCTTCGGCGGAATCTTTGGCGGATTCTTCGGCAGACTCTTCGCTCGATTTCTCGATCTCCTCGGGTGTCCTGCCGCACTCGGTGCATCTGCCATTTACAATGATTCCCGTACAGGTGCCGTCGGGACAAAGCACCCTGTTTTCGAGGTCAAAGGAATCCCCGTCATCATAATTTTCATCCTTCTCCTGTCCCAAAAAACATCCGCACTCCATGCAGTATTTCGCACCCTCGGGAACAAGCGTGCCGCATTCCGGACAGTTTGAACCAGGTATCTCCTTCTCACAATGAGGGCATTTCATGCTCAAAGACCTCCTGTTTTCGATAGTAGCATTCGTTTGTGTTTACGTAGCCAACGGAACATAGTAGTAGAACATTTCCTAAATATTCCTGCAATAAATACAGTCATTGCGAGCGAAGCGAAGCAATCT
>CAZIXY010000329.1:0-3707 GCA_964543315.1 uncultured Desulfobacteraceae bacterium
ATGAATTCCAGCTTTCGCACCCTGACAGAAAGCCAGAGCCAGAGGAAGAGGATGAAGTTGACCCGCTTTCTCCCAACAGAAAGCCCGTGGAAACAACAATAGAGATTGCGGACGGACAGAAGGGCATTTCATACGCCAAGCTCTTTTCCCCTTATCTGACAGGGGCCAAGCAAATCAAATTGGTTGATCCGTACATTCGATATGATTACCAAATTCACAATCTTATGAATTTTTGTGAGTGCGTGGTCCCAACCCAAGGAAGCCTTCGGTTGACCCTCATCACTGGTGCCGATTCCGGTGAACAGGAGCGAATTCTCTCTGCCAAATTTGACGAACTGAAAAGCAGCCTTGAGCAGGATCGTATCTTTTTCGGCTATAGCTTTGAAAAGGGCATACATGATCGCTGGATCGAAACGGACACCGGTTGGCGAATCATATTGGGAAGGGGATTGGACATTTTTCAGAAACCAAAAGGCAAATTTACTTTGGGATTTGTAGACCAGACCAGGCGTCAATGTAAGGCAACAACAATCACCTATACACGTGTCAAATCGGTCACCTGATGTGTTGTCAAAAGCGAGATTATTTCCAATAGCAAATCTAGGATTGATAATGAGGATCTAGATCTTATTAGCCGTTTACTTTTTACGAAGGACTCCAAGTTTGAAAAGGAAAAAAATTTCGGTTCGCCTTTTTGTTTGAACATCCTAGGCTTGGAATATTGAGCGTCAAAAAGGAGCCTATTCTCCTTCCAGTAAATGTGTTTGCTCGTGAGATCCAAATTTAGCAACCATTTAACTAGCCTCTCTTTTCATTGCATTTCTACTCTCTTACCCTTGATCCCATAAGACGTCTGCAAACGAAAGAAGTAACGGCAATGACATGATATGAAAGGGGGATCTTGCCAGGAAAGCATCATTGATAAACAGTGTAGTAGCCCCAGGGGTGCGGCCTTGTGTCGAGGACATAATATAGACAAGTGGCGGGTATTTGGAGTAGAAAGCACCTGACGTCCAGAGTCCTTATAAGCCTTATGTGCCTTGTATGTTGGACTTATTTCCTTTGTAAGGCCTTTTCATGAAATATGGGTTACCTGCTTCTTCGAAATGGAAATCAATGGATTTTACTTCAAATAAAAAGCAATTCATAAGGTCTGCCAAGTTTAAGTCGAATAATACGATATTATGTCCTTTTCCCAAACTACTACGGTAAGCAAGACCATCAAAACCATTTTCTCTAAAAAGTTCGGCAATTATCTGGGTGGGTACATAGTCAGCTATATCATCACTTGGATCGACAGGTTTAGCGAATGCCTTGTCTATTTGAGTCCAGACTGATTGCTCCCGGTCCTTAGCAGAAGGCTCTTCAAAGTAGATTTTGTTGCTCGTAGTATTCACTGTACAGTTTACTATTTTAAGATCACGTTTTGTTCTAAACTGAGCTACTGAAATAAGAGAACCAATCCAGGGGCGAACTTCTGAAAGAGCCGTTTCTCGGTTTGTGGAAAGATACAAATAAGGAATTCCTTTGGGATTGGCCCGCCCCTCTTTTGCTCGATTCTTAACTGGTTTCATACGCTCAGGCGGATAAGGAGATGGAATTTCATCTATGAATTCACCATTTTGATAGAGAGGTTCAACTGCGTGACCTATTTGAGCTCGCCATAAGATACTTGAACATTGAACAATCTTTCTTCTCTTTTCAGATGTACATAAGATAGCTTCTAGAAACTGTTTTGTTTCATCGTCGTGAATGTATCTGCTACGGCGCTTCACTGATAATTCAAAATTCCAGTAACTTCGCCATGATTTAAATTCCACCACTGAATGGATCCCCCTGTTAATTTTTGGCGCATAGCGGGTCTGTGGAAAAAGTCCTGTTGCAGCGTCACTTGCTTTTGCCCAAAAGCTTTTTCAAAGGAAGATCAATCCCACTGTGACTATGTCATACTTTGCCTTTAATTATGGCTCATCATTCTGCAATCTGCTTTGTCTTTACTCTTTCCTCGTATTTTCTTAGGCATTCCTCCAGTCCTCGTTCGGGGATTATGCAGCCGAGGTTCGTAGCAGTAAAGCTTTATGCACAATGCACAACATATTCCATTGGACATTTACTCTTTGCGAGAGGATTACTTTCCTCGAAACTCTGTAAACCGCCCCGTACGGAACCCCATGCGAGGCGCTGGAGGGACTGAAGGCTTAAGACCCCTGGCTACCCAATTGGGTGCTTTTTTCTTCCCCTTCCTGTTCCACATCTGAGGCAGCTTTCGGTGTTTCCCCTGTCCCGGATGGTGCCGTTGGCCTGGGAGCTTCAACTAACACCGCGCGAGCTAACTGAATGAAAGCTACTCCATTGTGATTCTCGATTATTTTAAAGGCGTCGGTGCTGCTAAGGGTGTGGATACAAGCGTGATGAACGCTTAAGATCGCGTCTTGCAGTTCTTGATCTTCTTCCATCATGCGGACTTTTAGTCCAATAGACCTACACTTTTCTGCCGAAAGGTGTCTAGCATGGGATTTCGTAAACGCATGGTCAGATAGCTCATCTACGATTCTTGATATTATCTCGTCAGGGGATTCATCCTCCTTAAACATAACCTTTCGAAGCCATTCACTGACCATCTCATTAGCCCATTCGATAGCCTTCTCGCATTCACCAATTAGTGCTGGATGATACTTTGCGATAATGGGTTGCCAAACCGGAATTTTTGAAGGATCCTTTTTTATTTCTATATGAGCACGTACAAATTCCTCCAAGACACCATGAGCAGGAAGACCACCTATTTGAGGATCTATTGGTCCAAGGCTCGACTGCTTACCCATAATTATTTTACGACAAGCGCAAGCAATCATAGTTCCTGCGGACATTGCCAGCTGGGGAACGATTGCACGGATATCGTTACCAAACATTGAGTGAAGGTAGTCAACGATAGATTCAGTCGCTGCTGTTTCACCTCCGGGTGTGTGCAGGACTAGATCAAGACCCCTAGAGCGATCGAGTCGATGAATCACAGTCATAAAACCGTTCTTGTCTGCATCGTTGACTTGGACACCCTGAATACCTGGCTTTTGAAGCCATCCTGAGTAGTAAATAATAACATTACGTCCCGTTTTTTCAGCCAATTTCTTTAAATATTTCCGCCTGATTATGTCGTAAGGACTTCCTAAAGTCTTGATCTCACCAAGGAGATCATGCCAACTTGGCATCAGATACCTCCCCTTCAGACACTTCAGACTCGGTTGTAGAGGCAAAACGCGTAAAGATTTTTATGTTGGACTTAAGTGTTTGTAGCTTCTCGAATTCTCGGAAGCGAGTCCTATCTTCCTCGGTACCAAGCTTCATGTCTTCAAACATTTTTTGAATATCTTTCGGCTTTAGCAACGGCATCGTCTCCTCCAAAATTTGTCATACGAGTCTAACATGTATTATGTTGATATTTGGACAATAAATATCACAAGATTTTTGTATTGAAAATACAAAAACGTTCCATTCAATATTGTAAACCTTGAAGATATGGCCTCCGCCGTATCGGCTGATGGGAATGAAAGACACAAACGAAATAGCTCCCAGCAAATATCTTGCCAACTCCGGGGCCTTGACTAATTGAAATATTCGGTGGGGCGCAAACTCACTACGTCCCGTTGAAAGCAACACCCAGAAACCTAACACTCCCTCCTAAAGGTGAAGGCTATACCGAGGCACTTTTC
>CAZIXY010000330.1:0-3697 GCA_964543315.1 uncultured Desulfobacteraceae bacterium
CCAGAAACATACGAGCGCTATGTTTAGTTGTTATCTCATACAGAAAATTCTGGATACAGCCTAATGCCTCCAGTGAAACACTATCTTTGATCATTCATTCACCCTCCTTCGCCTATTAAGCTCAATGTTGGCTTGGCTTTTCTTAGGCCGGGACATCAAAAATATTTCCGTCACGATAATATTTCTATTCCTTTCGCAGATTATTCGAAATAATATTTTTGAGCAGTTCACAACCTTTTTGAGCTGCACCAAAAATAAAAATATCATCTGGACTTGTCCGTTCGCCTGCTGACACTTCTTGAACAAAGACAGGTAAAAGGGTTTTAAGTTCTTCACGGGTTGACGCGCACATAGTCAAGCCGGCACGCACACTCGGCAACCAATCCCTTTCCCTTTTATTTGGTACTATGGAAAACGTGGGTTTGCCTAAAAGGGCCGCTTCCAACAAAAGCATACTGGTCATGCCGATAACACAATCGCTTACATAAACCATATCCAGTACGGGCTGTTCCCGGCTGATTTGATCGAAATCTTGTAGGTATTCCGCGAACTCACTCAGCTCGTTTTTTGGATGTAACCTCAGCACCAAATAGGGCTTTTCGGGTAAAAGAGTTATTGCTTCAAGAAGTTCTTCCACAACTATGTCCGTGCGCTTTTTGCTGCCGCCCCGACCAAAAAGCGTGTATTCTTTTGATAACAGGAATTGATCCGGATTCAAACCACCGGAAATCTCAGCAGCAAAAACGGCTACAGGTTTTCCCTCCGGCGCTTTGGGGAAAAACTTAGACCGGAGTGCCTTTTTATCCTTGAGCTCCAGTTCATTGGCCTTCTCCCGTACGAAATCATACTGTGGATGACCGCAGACAATGGCCCTTTCTTCCGGGAACCCAAGGTCAATGAAATCCCGCTTCGTCCATTCATCAGGGACGATAAGCCAGTTGGGAGCATAGGCCATTGCGTCCTTTGTACGGCCTCGAAACCGATACAAGGCGTTCATAAATGCGTCCACCACTCCTACGGTAGGAACGCCTCTTTTTCGCGCTTCTTCTATTAACTTTAGACCGAGGCTTTCCGGATCTTCAGAGGTACCCACTACTACCAGATTCGGAGCAAGCCTTTGAAGTATTGCCAAGGGAGTCCCTGAGCCCGAAATATCGTCAAATGGAACGTCGTGTTCCTCGAAAAATTCTTTAGCTCTCCCAGCAGCTATAACGACTGATGAAAGGCCCTTCTCTTTGCAGACTGCCGGTAAATGTACAATATAATTGGCCGCACCCGGATCTTCGGCGTAAAATAAAACATCCGGATTCTGATAGTGTTCTTTGTCCGATTTCACCTTTTTTCTTGTTTGAATTTGAAACTGGGTATCTCAGATTATTTCAGACTGATTGGAGGAGTTGATGAATGACTTTTTCCGTTTCCAGAGCATTTTCGCCGGAGCTCCAGAGGGGGTCACCATTCAAAAGACACGCAGCAAGATTATCATACATCCTGTAGAGTGCACGACTGCAGGTGGGCTCAAACACTAGAGGCGCATCTGAAGAAATTTCCCACTCATCCGAAAGCCCACGATTTTTTCTCCTTGGATAAAGATAAATTCCCAGGCTCTCCTGATAGAGGCCGAGTCTTCCTCTTTCTCCCCAAATATCAAGGCTGATTTCCCTGTAATGATTGAAAGGTATAGCCTGGAATATAACATTAAGGCCCCCTTCAACAGAAAGAAGAAAAGAAATATTTCGATCATTAGGAATCGGGCCTTCTTTAAAAGAAGACTCGGGACATAGAACTTGTGTGCGACGTATATCGCCACACAGCATCCTAATAAAATCGATCATGTGTGAACCATTGTTTATCAGACCGTTTCCATAAAGACCGACAGCCGTCTTCGGTTCCCCGATATGTTTTTCCAGTTCTCCCTCGGAAAGACTGCGGAAAAACTTGTCCCCTCTGCGCCAAAAATTAACTTGGACCGGTATTTCTCTGTTTCTACATTCTTCCACAAAATCGAGACTTTCCTGATACGTTCCGCCTAAAGGCTTTTCTACGAATACAGCCCGTATATCCGACAGCTTTTTTATTATTTCAGCTCTGTGCGCAGGGGGCGTAGCAATCACGGCAACATCCGGCTTCACTCTTTTCAAAACCGCGTCCACATCTTTAACTGCTACTGGAATTTTCCATTTCTCCCACGCGGTTTTCAAAGCCTTTTCTGATGGGTCCACAACTGCCTCCCATGAAAACAGAGGATGGTCCGCAAGAACCTGAGCATGGGTGGCATAACGAAAGTATTTTCTCATCACTGGATCTTCAGCATACCCCGAACCGATCATGCCAAAGCCGATAAGAATAGTTTTAAATGGCGGTACTTTCAAAAGGCTTTTTCTACTATTTGTGAATTAATCTCGGCCAATTCCGGCTCTTTTCTCAGTAACTGAAGGATCTCAGCTACACCAAACCTATCTCCGTGTTTTGGCTCCAGACGCTTATATACAGCCCTGATAAACTCCAGGTCCTCTGGAGTGTCGAGAACAAACCTTTTATCAGGTGCCTGAAAGCGCTTCGGCGCAATCAGATTAATTATTCGATACCTTTCGGGATGCTGAAAAAAATAGAGGGAGACATGTTCCCTTACCTGCGGTTCAGAAATATTTTCTTCCACCCATACAAGGTCCTTTAACCCAAACACCACAACATCGACACCAACGGGGTAGGACGGTTTCCTGGTCGTCGTAACCACATCGCAATCATTTTCCTCAAACATGCTTATACCCTGATCGATAAGTTCATAGTCCAGAAGCGTCATATCTCCACAGACCTCCACAACGACCTCGGAATTCATCTTCTGCTGTGCCTGAACAACTCGAAGCAAAACGTCATCCTCACTTCCCCGGTAATAATGAATCCCCTCTGATTGCGCCCACGAAACTACCGCATCATCTTTGGGTTCCGTGGAAGTGGCCAGAATAACGTCGTCCAAAAGTTCACAACGCCTGAGTCTGTTTAAAAGTCTCGTCAGCGCCGGTTTCCCGTTGACATCTGCGAGCACCTTACCGGGCAGACGCGAAGAGCCCATCCTGGCCTCTATACTGGCAATGATACGGGCCATCCTTGATCTCTTTCCTAAACACTCTTTATCGTGTCGACAGAATTTTCCAGAACCTTAAGCTCATCCACATGCGTGTGTACTTTCTTAAAAGCCTCAATCAAAAGTTCGACCTGCATTTCATTCACATTATATGCGCACGGCTCAAAACCGATGAACTCCTTCTCATACATGCGTTCGCACACCGGGCAAATACCTTTTTCGTAATCTACGCCGGGAGAGATGCTGAACGGAAACCCCTTTTTTCCAAAGGCGATTTTTTTCTGAAACACCGGGAGTAAATACAGGGGCTTGACATATCCCTCAAATACCGGAAACCCTTCCGCATTCAGTGCCATGCAATAGGTCTTTCGGCTGATACCCACAGCTTTTTCATCTAAGCGCACGGCCCAGACGTAGTAAACATGCCGACACCCCGGCCTGACTTTGGGAGCTGTGATTCCTTCAAGTCCCTTTATTCCATCGGTTAGAGATCTTGCCAATGCTTCTCGCTTGCCCACATGTGTATCGATGCTTTGGAGCTGCTCAATCCCGATGGCAGCCTGAATCTCTGTTAAACGGAAGTTGAAACCGACCATATTGGTCAAATCTTCA
>CAZIXY010000331.1:0-3693 GCA_964543315.1 uncultured Desulfobacteraceae bacterium
TGAATTCAAATGGTTCCACCCTCACCCTCCCGCTTTGCGGGATTGCCTGACTTTTTACGAGTCCGTCTCCGTTTGCCGGGTACCGGTATGAGGCCGAAAGCCAATAAATGTAAAAATCTTAGCAGATTCCTAACAGCTTGTAAAGCTAAAATACTACATAATGTATGTCTAATACAAAATAAATCAATATATAGTGCAATGCAGACACAAATTGAAATGATATTGACATTATTATGGCAAAATTTTTATTATTAACGTAATTTAGCTTCAGTAATCTTAATCTTTATTATAAGGTTATCAACCCTGAGGGGCACATTTAATGTCCATTAATCCCGATTTACAGGAATGATGCCGTAAAAGAAGCAGGAATCTAAATATGAAATCGTGTATTACCAGACACCTCTTTTACCTGTCCATAACATTCACCGTTGCATTTGCTCTCATTTGGTTTCAACCAATGGACTCCTCCGGCGCAGAGGAGCAGACAACCAAACCCTTGTCCGCCCCCGAAGGATCATCGACCGACGAAAAAGAAAAAACATATTCCATCTCCCTGGTCAAAACCGCAGAAATTGAAAAGGAAGTCTATGAGGTTGATGACAAAAAGGTTCTGACACGAACCGTCACGATCCAGAAAGGGGACTGGATTTGGAAGATCCTTAGAAAGGAAGGCCTGCTCAAAAACGACAATCTTGCTGAATTGCTATCAGTACTCAAAAAACTCAACAAGTCCTTTCAAAATCTTGATTTGGTCATGCCGGGCGAAAAAATTATCATACCACTTAAGATAGCGCCGATTGCTGGCGCTCTTGCCCTAAAAAGTCCCTCGACTAAGGAAATCACTCCGATTTCCGACCTGAAGGATCTGGACTTTGAAAACTATACCGTCAAACCTGACGACAGCCTGTTAAAAGTTGTGAGGGGTCGATACAATGTCCCGCCAAAAGAACTGTACGGAAAGTATCTTGAGTTCGCTAAAAAACTGAACCCTTCCATCAGTGACCTGGACACCCTTTATCCCGGTCAAGTAATCAGACTGCCCATTTACTCTCCCCATATTATAAGAAAGCGCATAGAGCCTGCAGTCTTTGAAAAACCTGAGATTATTGATGAGAGAATAACCCCCCTGGCCCGTGATTTAAGTCTGATCTTTAACGAACTTGGAGAAGAGTGGGTTCAGAAGGGCAAGCATTTCATCCCTCTGAAGTCAGGTGGGCAGGCCAATCTCGAGGCTATTTCCTATCCCATCATTAATCTCCGAAATGGCCTTTCCATAATTCTGGATTTAAACAACGAGCTTCCGGCAAAAGTGTCCGGACTCATTGGATCCCAATGGGATAACTTCCGGGTTGTTCACCTTTCAGAAGACGATGACTTGACCTCCGCCCTGAACAAAATATTCATGTTATGCGGCTATGCCAGGGTTTTCAAAAGCGGAGAACCCCTTGTTCTAAAAAGGGATATTGAGTTAAGGATCACGGGAAACTGGATTGTCGTTCCCTCGGATACGAGGTCTGAAAACAGGCCTATTGCTATCGTCATCAACCTGACAGAGCAAGGCTCACCTAAGACTCCCAAAGGAATCAAAGACTACCTTGCAGGCCTTGGTATCAAGTTCGTTGAGTTCCCCCCGGTTGAGGACACTCCGGAGAAAGCTGATCAAGTTGCCACACTGTATGGAGGAACGGACTTTTTGTCTCTGGTAGGGAGCCTTCTGAATCTTACGGGGCAATCCCATTCACCTGGGGTGGAAATTCCTCTTTATGAAGAGGAAAAATCGGACTTCAAACTCATTGCCAAGCCGGACTTCTTACTTAGGAATAAAGAAAAAGTAGCCGTAATCGACCTGAGTGGCCTGGCCCCGGAAATTGTTTCTCTTTTGAAAGAACGCGGTTATCTGATCCTTTCTCTGGCATCCGAAAAGTATCCCTTGGCCATTACTAAAAGACTTTTTGACTTTCTCGATATCCAGTTTGATGCCGGCCCTCATAGCTTTGTGGCAACTGACGGTCCCATTACTAAAAATATCAAATTGACTATCCCCGGGATCGTCTTCTCGGACTCTCATGGAGATACGATCCTTGCCACCCCGATCAACCTGCCCGAGGAAATCAAGGCATTCTGTTTTAAGAAAGGATACGGAATCCTGCCCCTGCCCAACCCCTGATATATTGAACCATTAAACACAACAGCTTTCTAAATCAAAGAAAAGAAAGCCCTTCGAGCTAACAAGCGAAGCGTATCCAAAATCCTGCATCATATTCCAATATTCTCATGTAAATCAGGTATCTTTGGTGAATTGCTGATCCCCATCAGTTCACGTTGTGGGGATTTGCCAAATCGTCCCCGGCATGATATGAAAATTTAACTGAATAAAGACGCCTGATTGCATCTTACCAGGCGGATTGACTGATAAAAATATCTTGGAAAACGAAATCTCCATAGCCATTATAGGCGGAGGCGTAGTGGGTTGTGCTATAGCCTGGGAACTTTCAAGGGGCCACGATAATGTTTTCCTCTTTGAAAAAAATCCCGGTATCACGCGCGGAGAAAACCAGTCCAGTCGAAATTCCGGAGTTATTCATTCCGGTGTTTACTACGATCAGGAAACACGCCCCTTAAAGGCAGCCCTCTGCGTAGAAGGTAACCGGTTACTCTACGGTTTTTGCAGCCGTTACAAGGTTCCGGCCCTCCGGACAGGGAAGATCATAGTTGCCACAAACGAGAGAGAAGAGGAAATTCTCGAGCTTTATTTGAACCGTGCCGGACAAAACCGGGTGCCGGATGCGAAAAGAATCTCAGGCAAAAAAGCCCGGGAATTAGAGCCTAATGTCAGGGCAAAATCAGCTCTTATAGTCCCCTCAGCGGGTATTATAGAGCCCTCTACGCTGGTGTATAGACTTTACACCCTGGCATCTCAAGGCGGTGTCCACTTCATGACCGGAACCGAGGTCACGGGGATAGAAAAAAACGGTGATTTCAATCGATTAGGGATCCGTTACAGTGACGGACTGACGGATTGTATAAAGGCGAGGATAATAATCAATGCAGCGGGGACCGATGCTGACCTAATCGCAAAAAGTTTCGACCCCCGATCTCCCTACGAACTGGACCCGATAATAGGAGAAAGTTACAAATTCTACGGACACAAGAGGACCGAACTGGGTCTTCAGGGGATGAACATCTACCCAATGCCGCAATCTGTAATGACTCCATCTGGCAATCATTTTACCGTGGGCATTCACCTAACGCCCACATTCGGGGAGCTGTCCTTTCCGCCGGTACTCGGCTCCACGGTGACTGTAGGACCGAAACTTGTGCCGGTACAGGACAGAAATATCTTGCAGGGGCCTTGTGTTGATAAAAAGATCTTTTCTGAAAAAGTCAGGCCGTTTTTCCCGGGCCTCACACAAGAAGACCTTATCTGGCACCAGGCGGCCCTGCAGGCAAGATTGAAAGGGCATCCTGATTTTATAATCAGGCCCGTTTCAGACTCCCCCAGTTTCATCAACCTGCTTGGGATCGACAGCCCCGGCCTTACCGCCTGTCTGGCAATTGCCCGCAGGGTAAAGGAAATGGTAGACAGATCAAGTGATCTAAAATTGAAAGTGCATAAAGTGAGTTAAAATGTAACTGCTCAGGTTATTTAGGCTGAAGGCTGAAGACTGTTAGTAAAGGGCTGAACGTGGTACA
>CAZIXY010000332.1:0-3692 GCA_964543315.1 uncultured Desulfobacteraceae bacterium
CAGCGAGTTGATGAGCACCTTGAGGCCTTATGCAATCCTCCTGGAAAGGATGGGCTCCCTGCAATCACAGCTTGCTGACAGCGCCATTCTGGAGGCCAGGATCAATTACCTCGGAGCCGTCACGGAATACGACCTCGGGCCCCTAACCACGGCCATGCTCAAAGGGTTGCTGACGCCCATACTCAGAGATGACGTGAACTTTGTCAATGCTCCCTATATTGCGGCCGATCGAGGTATAAAGGTCGTAGAATCCAGGAGTAAAACTTCTGAAGATTTTTCCAGCCTCGTCAAGCTCACTGTCAAGACGTTGGAAGGGCAAAACATCATCTCCGGCACCATCTTCGGAAAAACGCTGCCCAGGATCCTGCGTATCAATAACTTCTATTTGGAGGCAATTCCTGAGGGCCACAATCTCCTCCTATACAACCAGGACAGTCCTGGTGTCATCGGCCGGATTGCCACTGCGTTAGGGAATCGGGGCATCAACATCAGCCGCATGAAAGTAGGAGAGGAAAAAAAGAAAAAGCAAAACATAATTCTGTTGACGACCAATTCATTTGTGGAAGACGAAATTCTTGAGGAACTTAAAGACATTAAACAAGTATTTTCCGTAAGGAGAATCGAGTTGTAGGAATGAAGGAGTCAGGTTATGAATGATGAAGACAAGGGCTTTGTAATAAAAGACAGAAGATCCCTTGATGAAAAGGGTGAATTGAAGGCAAAAGGATCAGAGGAAACAAAAAAGGAAGAGGAGCCCAAAGGACAGGCCGCAAAAGAGGAAACCCAGAAGGCCCCGTTGCCGGAGGTCAATTTCACTTCCCTCATCTTCAGCCTCAGTTCATCGGCCCTTTTTCATTTCGGAGAAATCCCCGATCCCACTACCGGTGAAAAAAAGCAAGACCTTCCCCTTGCAAAACACGCTATTGACACAATTTCCATGCTGCAGGAAAAAACCCAGGGAAATCTTACAGAAGAAGAACAGAAATTCCTTGATAGCGTTCTTACAGACCTAAAATGGCGCTTTGTCAAGGCCGCGAAATAGTCCTTTCAATTCCACGGAGAAGTCTGACCGGCGTCTACCAAAAAAATAATAGTAGAAAGTTGCATAAAAATGCTTAAAATGGATGAAGGGCATTGCGAGCCTCGCAATTGATCATTTTCGCAATGACATGAGGGTTTCATTCTATTTGCGAATCCACCAATAATGAAAAATTTCATAAATCAAGGAGTTTCTTATGGATTTAACATACACCAATAATAGAAGGCGTCTAAAACTATTCGGATGGACCTTTTTCTGCCTGGCTATAGGGTTTTGTGCAGCCGCTATGATTGGCCCGCTGCCGGCGCCGGATGCCCAGACAAGCCCTGTTCTCCCTACAGCACCTGGATCTTTTTCTCAGCTTGCCAAGAACGCCAGTCCGTCGGTAGTGAATATCAGTGCGGTAAAAGTCATTAAAGGGCGAGGGCCCATGACCCCTTTTCCTTTTGGTCCTAATGACCCCTTCAAGGATTTTTTCGAGAGATTTTTCAGAGATCAAGCCCCAAAGGATTTCAGGCAGCGCAGCCTTGGAACCGGCTTCATCATAGACAAAAACGGCTTCATATTGACCAATAATCACGTTGTGGACAAGACGGATGAAATCAAAGTCAAGCTGGCCGATGAAAGGGAATTCAGCGCAAAAATCATTGGCCGTGATTCCAAGACGGATCTTGCCTTGATCCGCATTAAACCGGATGATCAGCTCATACCGCTACCACTTGGTGATTCGGACGGTCTTGAGGTAGGAGACTGGGTGGTAGCCATAGGAAACCCCTTTGGCCTCGGCAACACGGTTACTGCCGGCATTGTAAGCGCCAAGTACAGACAAATAGGCGCGGGACCCTACGACAACTTCATCCAGACCGATGCTTCTATTAACCCCGGAAATAGCGGAGGCCCCCTTTTGAACACAGCAGGGGAGGTTATCGGGATCAATTCGGCTATTTTCTCCAGGAGCGGAGGGAACATCGGAATCGGGTTTGCCATTCCCATAAACATGGCCAAGGATCTCCTGCCCCAACTCAAAAAGGGAAAGGTGATCAGGGGATGGCTGGGAGTGGTTATTCAAAAAATTACGCCTGAACTGAAGGAAAAACTCAAGCTGAAAGATGAAAAGGGTGCCCTTGTAGCAGATGTCGCGAAAGGGGGTCCCGCTGAAAAAGCCGGGATTAAAAGGGGGGATGTCATCGCTTCCTTTAATGGCAAACAGATCGATGAAATGAACGATCTCCCTTTCATTGTAGGGTCCACCCCTGTAGGAACAAAGGTTGACGTTGATGTCATTCGGAATGGCCGAAAAAAGACCTTCAAAGTAAAAATCGGAGAGCTCAAAGAGCAGAAAGAACCAGAGGAGGCGGCCAAAGCCAAACCAGAATTGGGCATGATGGTTGAGGAGATCACACCGCAGCTTGCAGAGAGACTTGGCCTGTCTCAAACCACCGGTCTGGTTGTGATGCAGGTTGAAAGAAATTCAGCCGCAGAGGAGGCCGGCTTAAAACAGGGAGACATCATACTTGAGATCGACCAGGTGCCTGCAAAAGACCTTGAAGACTTTTTGAGCAGGATCCGTAAATACATGAAAGGCGATACCATCCTCTTTCTGATCAAAAGGGGAGGGAAAACCCTTTACCTGACACTCAGGATTTCGTAAAGGGGGTGCCCCCATAAAAATAACGGCGCCTGCCAAGCTGAATATAAGACTAAAGGTAACCGATCAACGGCCGGACGGGTTCCATGAGCTTGTCTCGATAATGGTCCCGGTCACCCTGTTTGACCATCTTGAAATAGCATTGAACCGGTCAGGCCGTATCAAGCTTGCCTGCCAGGGCTTTCTTGTGCCGAATGATCATAGTAATCTTGTTTACCGAGCGGCGGCGGCTTTTTTTTCACAAATCCAGCCCAACCAGGGCCTCGAACTGAAACTCACAAAAAACATTCCCGTTGCAGCCGGTCTGGGAGGCGGGAGCAGTGATGCCGCGTGCACCCTTATGGCTCTCAACAAAATGCACCAAAACCCCCTGAAAAGGAGGGATTTGGCCGAAATAGCAGTCGATTTGGGTGCAGATGTTCCCTTCTTTTTGCAAAACAGACCGTGTGTGGCCAGGGGGATCGGGGAAGTCTTGAGGCCGATTGAAAAATGGCCGCATTTTTGGTATGTTATTGTAACACCTCGATTTCATGTATCGACATCGTGGACCTATAGAAACCTGAAAATAAAGTTGACAAAAGATGAATATGGCTTTATTATCAAATCCTTGGAAAGAGATCCCCTTGCGGTGAGTGACATCCTCGAAAATGACCTGGAGAAGGTAACCGCAACTCATTTCCCTGTTATAAATTCCATAAAAAAATCGTTAGTGGATGCGGGGGCGGAGGGCGCCCTGATGTCCGGCAGCGGCCCGAGTGTCTTCGGTATTTTTAACTCCAGGGATCAAGCCCTGCTGGTTAAAGAAAACCTCCTCCGCAAGAACCTGGGGGATGTCTTTGTAGTAGAGGGGATCTGAGGATTGACTATTGACGATTGACTATTGACGATTGAAAAATTAAGGATCTGCTGCAAATAGTCAATCTTCAATCGAAAATCGTCAATCTCTTCTATTGGGGTGTCGTCAAGTGGTAAGACACGGGCCTTTGGAGCCCGCATTCGGAGGTT
>CAZIXY010000333.1:0-3682 GCA_964543315.1 uncultured Desulfobacteraceae bacterium
TGGGCGGTAACACGCTTTTTTTGGGTATTAACCAGATCCCAGTGAAGGGCTGAATCATTAAACCCCAGGTTCTTTTTCATCAGCTTTGTCAGTTTTGCAGGGTCACCGTCGTATGTATCAGCATAGGATGCCCCAACGGCCAGGTGACAGTTTCCGTAGCGACCGCCGTAGTTTTCGTCATAGAGGGTATTGGCCATGAACCTTTTTATCCTTGAAAACCTTTTATCAGTGAGGGAAAACTCCCCTACCCTTCCGGCCCCTTTGTCCATGGAAAGCTGTTTAATGACAAACTTTTCATTCTTTTTTGCTCTAATCTTGACGGCGGAGCCCTTACGAAAAGCAAGCCGCACGCCTTCGACGTAATTTCCGGTTCGGAAAGAAGGCTGGTTTGCGTAATAGACGCCTTCTATCCCACGCCAGTCAGGAGAAAGGAAGATTTCAAAGCTCGGAACGTTGTGTCCGGAAATCCCGATCCATCTTCGCCTTTTCCCGGGCGTGATCTTTAAATCAACATTTTCTGATTCAACGTGGTAATACTTGACTTCCATGCTGTTCAGCCATTTCTTAACTTCAACGGCGTCTCTAAAGATGTTTTTCCAGGTCTTGACCGGATCGGGTTTATCCAGATAACAGGCTTTAACCATCTGATTTGTATACTGTTTGAGCGAAAGCCTTGCCTTTTTTGCAAGTTCCTCCGTTGGCATCATGCAAAGCGTCCAACCGTATTTGTGTTTGTCCTCCCTTTTCTGCAGTATTTCACGTAACTGTTTTCTTGCAACGGTCGCCTTTCCGATCTTTTTTGGATCAATGTCACTAAGATGAGTCAGCGATTCCGGGGCATTGACATGGATACTGCCGTTCAGGTTCCTGCACAGTTCGTTTTCCCATCGTCCCAAAAAAACGAGCTGTTTATTTTTTGCCTTCTCATAAAAGTTGTGTTCCATGACCGGTGTCAAACCCGGTCGTAAAACCGGATTAACCCCCATCTCCAGAAGCTTACTTTGGAGAAATTCGGCTAATTTAACGGCCAAAAGATCGAATCGGACCAGCACGATCTCACCTTTATTGAATCTCTCTTTCCTGGCTGTCTTTAGTCCCCATAACAAGACATCCGAATATTTATCTAACTGTCTTTTAGTCAACATCATTATTCTCTCATTAAAATTTTGTTTTCTCTTGCCTCAAAGCAGGGAATACATAAAGTCTGGCCGAGAAAACGCCGTGTTCTTGATTCAATAGTCCGCTCACCGCAGGCTTCACATATTAGACTTTCAAGGATTTGAGCTTTTTGTGGAATAGGGCCTTGAACAGGTGTAATTTCAAATAATTCATCAAGATCCGCTTCCATGATTTGATTTATCCGAGCCGCAGTAGAGCGTTTTAGTCGTTCTTTTTCTTCCCCGGTTAGATCCCGCATTATTTTCGTCTTTCGCAAGTTTATGAATTCGTCATCCTGATGGCCAAAAATCTCGGGCTTTCCAATTACCCGGATTGCCTTGCCATCGGAACGGCGATAGAAGTTGAAAGCGAGTTTGCCGTAATCTAAGTGGACGAGATTGCCTTTCCCGTAAGTACAGGAAAGCAGAAACTGGATTGCATCAACAGCGCAATTGTCGTTTTCCACCACGGCCACCACCTCTTCATCGGAAGAGCGGCCCACTTCCCGAAGGGCCACTTCCGCCGCCCGGATGCCAATGGCAAGGCCGGGACATGAATGCCCATGGAAATCGATGGTTTTCTGGATTAGTTCCGGGCTGACCTGTGTCTCATTCATATTCAACTCCCTATTATAAATCCTCAATCCCGAAGGTCTGCCGTTCCTGCCCGCCGGACGGCAGGCGGGTTTGTGGCGGACACAATCCAAAATAATATAGCGCCTTATCATTCCGCGGTCAAAGGGAAATGGCAGGCAACCTGGCCATGCGCTCCATCCTTGAGAAGGGGAGCTTCTTTCAGGCAAATATCCTGTGCTTTATTACACCGGCTGTAGAATATGCATCCAACGGTTCTTGGTTCGGCAGACTCAGTCCGGATAGGCTCCCGGGCAAGGCCACTCACGCTGTCGATCAAAAGACGGGTGTAAGGATGAAGGGGTGCTGTCAGTATTAAATGGGCCGGGCCCACTTCCACCATACGGCCTGCAAGCATCACACCGATCCGGTCGCTGATCTTGCGGGCCAGGCCGATATCGTGGGTGACAAAAAGCATGGACAATCCACGTTCTATCTGAAGATCAAGCAGGAGCTTTAACACCTTGGCCTGAACGCTCGGGTCGAGGGAACTGGTGGGTTCATCGGCAATCAGAAGAGACGGATCCAAGACAATTGCCCGGGCCATGCAGACCCTCTGAATAGCCCCCATATTGAGTTCATGGGGATATCGGCCCAGAAAGGCGGAGTCCGTGGAAAGATGGACGTCATCTAAAACCCTTGTTACCCTTTCATTAATTTTGGACTTACTGCCGGTCAAACCGTGTATCTTAAGCGGCTCGGCCACCGTGTCAAACACGGAAAACCGGTGGCTTACCGACTCGGCAGGATTCTGATAGACGACGCCGATGCGGCGGGACAAAGATCTATAATCCCGGTCCATCCACTCATCCATATCCCTTCCGTCAAAGACCCTTTTCCCGTTATCCGGTTTGAGCATGCCGGCGGAGATCATGGCCAACGTCGTCTTGCCCGAACCGGTTTCACCCACCAGGGAAAAAACCTCTCCACATTTGATGGTGAGACCTATCGAATGAAGTGCAACGGTCTTCCCGTATTTTTTGCTTACATCCTTAAGTTCCAAAAGACTGGCAATCCCGTTGCGAAGACAGCGGACCGTATGATCACCGACTACTTCCAGGTCAACTTGTTCAGTTCGACATATTTCAATGGCCTGGGTGCACCGGTTCTGAAACAGACATCCGGTGGGTGGGGCATGGCCATCTTTGTGGCTGGATTGGGGAATCTGTATATGGGTATGGTGGTAGCCAAGCTCGTCATGGTGTCCATGTTGGTGCACAAGACGGTAGAATGCATCCCCCTTGATACCACCCAGGTCCCGGGCTGTACTCATGGCTGGATAGGAACGGCCCAGGGCCAGTGTATAAGGATGGAGGGGCCTTGTGAACAGATCGGTTGCCGGCAGCATCTCCATAATTTGACCTAAGTAGAGCATCGCGATGATGTCGGAATTGTGCACAGCGAATTCCAGATCATGGGTGATCAGGAGAACAGACTTATCTTCTGACCTGGCCATTTTAATTACGTCAGATACGACGGTCTTGGACAGAGCATCTAATGCCGAGGTGGGTTCATCAAGTATAAGGGTCTCTGGATCCAGGATTAGGGCCATGGCAAGCAAGGCACGCTGGATCTGTCCACCGCTCAACTGATGAGGATAGCGGTCGTGATATTCCTTTTCGACTCCCATTTGCTCAAGCGCGTCATTTGCCTTTGCAATTGCCCCTGCCCGGTCCAAAGACCGGCGTTGAATCAACGGCTCTGCGACCTGGTCCACGATCCTGTGTAACGGGTTCATGTTGACAGCCCCATTCTGAAAGACCATGGAGATTTTCTCCCATCGAAATTCATTCAGTCCGGTTTCATCAAGATGATCGATTCGCTTGCCGTTAAGGATTATTTCCCCTTCTCTTTCGGCATTTGAAGGCAGCAAGCCCATACAGGCGTTCCCG
>CAZIXY010000334.1:0-3643 GCA_964543315.1 uncultured Desulfobacteraceae bacterium
AAAACCGATCTTTCTGTTCTTCGCTTCCCCACTGTTTCAGTATCTGGATGAGCGATTGGGTCACAAACAAGATCATGGCAGTGGAGGCATCCACACGCGCCATCTCTTCCACCACCATGGCGATGGTAGTGTAATTTGCCCCGATCCCGCCGTATTTTTCCGGAATCGCCATCTTCAAGAGATCGTTTTCTGCTAAGAGCCTTACAACTTCAGGTGACGAATGGCCGGATACATCGGCCTCTTTGACCAAGGGCTCAATCTTATCCTTTGCCAGTTTTCCAACCATTTCTTTAATCATTTTCTGTTCATCTGTAAAATTCATTATTTCAAGACTCCGTAAGCAGTTATGCTATTTGCTGTAATCATAGACTCCTTTTCCGGTCTTCCTGCCTAAATGCCCGGCCTTGACGAGTTTTACAAGCAGGGGGCAGGGCCGGTATTTGTCTCCTAATTCCCTGTGGAAAGTTTTCATGCACGCAAGGAGAATGTCTAATCCGAAGGCATCTGCAGCGGCCAGGGGGCCTAAGGGAAAACCTAACCCCTTTGTGCAACTCCTGTCTATCTCCTCGGCGCTTGCAAGACCCGTCTCAAGGGCGAAAAAGGCCTCATTTACCATGGGCAGGTAAAGTCTATTGATGACAAAGCCTGGTGAGTCGGTAACGGTAACGGTTTCCTTCCCGCACTTTCCAAGGAAATCAATGATTGTATTATGGGTTTCATCAGATGTTACCGGGCCGCGCACCACCTCAACCAAGGGGGTCAATGCCGCGGGAATCAGAAAATGTGTTCCAATGCATTTTTCCGGGCGATTTGTGGCCGCGGCTATCTCCGCAATCCAGAGGGTCGAGGTATTGCTGGCCAGGATAGTATGCCCTGGGCTTGCCTCATCCATTTTTTTAAAGGCGTCCGTTTTTATCTCAATATCCTCATAGACCGCTTCAATTACCAGGTCGGCATCTTTCACGGCCTCCGGGATATCCGTGCCGGTGGTAATAAGAGAAAGGACCCTGTCCTTTGCTTCCTGATCGATCTTTCCCTTTTTCTCCTGGCCTTGCAAAAATGCCTGTATATTTTTCAAACCCCTTTCCACCTGTTGGGGACTTGTGTCCACCATCGCTGTGTCACAGCCTCCTCTGGCACAGACAATCCCTATCTGGCTGCCCATGGTTCCCATACCGAGTACACATACTTTTTTTATTTCCATTATAAAAATCTCCCTATTTATTTTATTAAATTTGTTTATTGATATTCTAATGTTTGGACCTGCCCGCCGGATGGCAGACGGGGTTCATTATTCAAGGATAGTTTTTTGTTGGCCTTGCTTGTAGGGTGGTTTAAATTTTCATTGACCCTGAACCATTGAACCCGTGAACGGTTATAAATTTACCCAAGTGTTTCTCTGGCAATTATCAGACGCTGTATCTCAGATGTTCCTTCGGTAATAGTGAAAAGACGTCCGTCCCGCCAGTATCTTTGAATGGGATATTCCATCATATATCCATAGCCACCATGTATCTGCATTGAATCGGAAAGGATCTTCTGTAATGTCTCCGCAGTAAACAGTTTTACCATGGAGGATTCTTTCCGGACATTTTTGCCCTGATCATACATCCATGAAACACGATATGTGTATGTCCGCATTATATCGATATTCATTGCCATCTCGGCCAATTTAAACCGGGTGGCCTGGAATTTTATTATAGGTCTTCCGAATTGAACCCTTTCTCTGGCATAGCTTACAGTCAGATCATATGCAGCCTGTGCAGTACCCGTGCAACGGCTGCCATAGGTTATGCGACCTTGTGTAAGGGTGTCTGCAATCATGTCAAAGCCACCGCCTTCTTTATCACCGATCATGTTTTCGGCAGGGACCCGGCAATCTTCAAAGACCAGCTCACCGGTTTCAATAGAACGATTTCCCACTTTGTCAAGCTTCCTGGAGACTGAAAAACCTGGCGTTCCCTTTTCCACAACAAAAAGATTAATTCCCTCGCCACGTTTACTTGGGTCAGTATACGCAGCTACCGTTGCAAAATCACATATAGGGCCATTGGTAATAAATATCTTGGTCCCGTTAATAATGTAGTAATCACCATCTCGTACTGCCCGGGTCTTTATAGAAGCGGCATCTGAGCCGGAATTAGGCTCGGTAAGGGCAAACGCGGCGATTTTTTCTCCCTTAATAGCAGGGACAAGAAATTGCTGTTTCTGTTCCTCCGAGCCATAGCGATAAATGGGTTGGGTACTCAAGCCACCTTGAACCATAAGAGACGCGGCAATGCCTGCATTTACCTTGTTTAGCTCTTCCGCCATGATGCAATCCATAATCTTGTCGCCACCGCCTCCTCCTAACTCCACAGGGTATCTGGGACATAAGAAGCCGAGCGAACCCATCTTTTTGAAGAGCTGTTTTGGGAAAACATTAGTCTCTTCAGCCTCATCAACTAATGGAGCAATTTCTTTCTGAGCAAAATCCCGAATAGCCTCCTTAAAAATGGAATGTTCTTCTGTAAGTTCAAAATCCATAAGTTCTATTCCTCCGATTAGCTTATCTTTAGTCTTTGGGGAGTTTTGAAGATTCGGTGAGTGTTGCCTGCTCTGAGGATATGGCCTGTGAGCTTTCTTCCTGCCATCTTTTCTGCTATGGCTACGCAGGAAAGGAGACGATCCAGATCAATGCCGGTTTTAACACCCATGGATTCAAACATATTGACCAGGTCCTCTGTTGGAATGTTCCATGTTGACACCTGCTGTTCAGGCGCGCCGAATGGTATGGTGCTCATCCCCCCAACGGCAGTATCAAAAATTCTTATCCCCGCCTCCAAGGCAACCATGGCATTGGCCATTCCCATGCCCCTGGTGTCATGAAAATGAACGGCAAGACCGGCATTTAAATCCATTTTACACAATGTTGAAAGCAGTTCCCTGACAAGTGCAGGTGTGGCCATGCCGGTGCTATCAACAAGAGAAATTTCACTCACCTTCATAAAATCCAGTTTTGAAACAAGTTCCTCAACATGACGGATTGATATCTTGCCCTCATAGGGACAGCCAAATGATGTCAAAATATATGCTCTAACACCTTTTCCATCGTTCAAGGCCACATTGATAATCGAAGGCAGGACCTTGTTAATCATCTGTTTTAATGAATAACCCAGTGCCACCTGATTAAATGTCTCACTGGCAGCTACAAGCACCAGGATATCATCGATATCCGTGAGCATAGCCCTTCGGCAGGCTACCTCGCTTGGAGTTACACCAATATATGAAGTCCCTGTCGTTTTTTGTATTAAGTTCATTACATCTTCCGCATCCCCAATCATAGGGATAAGCCGGGGATGAACAAACGATACTGCCTCAATCTTCTTGATACCAGTTAATGACAACTCGTCGATGAAAGAGGCTTTTTCCTCTGAGGAAATATCCCCTTTTCCCAATATCATGCCATCTCTGGGGGCGCATTCAACAATTGTTATCCTTGCCATTGTCTTTCTCCCATCAGCTCCTTTCAAGCACCGCTGCTATTCCCAGGCCCCCGCCGCCGCAGATGGTCTCCAGTCCATACCGCGAACCGCGCCTTTTCATCTCATTGAGCAATGTGACCAGTCTCATGGCTCCTGTGGCGCCAATGGGATGGCCCAGA
>CAZIXY010000335.1:0-3629 GCA_964543315.1 uncultured Desulfobacteraceae bacterium
GACGTTATGGCCTCCATCCGCAAGCGCCTTAAGGCAGGGCAGGGAAAAATCAGGCGTCCCCATGAAGACAATTCCGGGACGGGCTGGAAAGTTTTCTGCAATTTCGGGTTCCATAGCTCGTGACTGTACGTGGGCTCCTTTTAGGACATTGTCTAATTATTTTGTCTCTTTCAGCTTTTTTTTCAGCCTCTTTTTGTAAAGGGCCCTTTTAAGGCTGCTGATATGATCTATATAGAGAACTCCATTTAAATGATCAATCTCATGTTGTAGACAGATGGCAAGCAGGCCGTCCGCCTCTATGTCCAGGGGTTTGCCGTTCCGGTCCACGCCACGGACCTTCACCTGTGCGTCGCGTGTGACCTCAGCCGAAAAGTCAATCACACTGAGACAGGCTTCCTCATATTTTGTCTCCCCTTCACTCAGGACAATCTCGGGATTGATCAGCACACAAGGGTCCCTTCCCTCCTTACCCGGTTGCCGATCAAAGACTATCAACCGTTCCAGCTCACCCACCTGATTTGCGGCCAGACCAATGCCCGGGGCGCTGTACATCACATTGAGCATATAATCGGCGAGTTTCAGGAGCCTGCCGTCAATGTTTTCAACCGTACGCGCTGTTGCTCTCAACACCGGGTTCGGATAGGTGACAATAATAGGTTTATCATCTTGGTGGTTCATAATTTACAATTTTCCCAAAAAATAAGATCTAGAACTCATCCGCATATGCCAGATTCCGCACTTGAGCTGTCAGCGTTCAGCCTTCAGCCATCAGCGAAAACATCTAAAGAAACAAATCCTTAATCTGAGCGCCGATCGCTGACCGCCATAAGCTTCATCAAAGTTAGAATGCTTTTGGATGGAATCTCATTAGCTGAATGAACCTTATCCTCCAAAGTTCGAACTATTTTTAATAATTCTAAACATAACACCAGAATAAATCAAGGGACCACATGAAATCGCGCAGCGATTTCATAAAATGATAAACGGGCTTGACTTTTCCCTGCCATACCCCTATTCAGGTGACATGAAAAAAAGAGCCATAGAATTTCTGTTTGAAGCGGGCATGTTAAAAAAGACCCCCCGCACCGGCTATCAATTCCTCGGGTCCGGAGGAGAATCTGTCGCGGACCACTCCTTCCGTACCGCAATCATCGGTTATGTGCTCGCCTCTCTGGAACCAAGTGCGGATCGGAACAAGGTGGTCCAGATGTGCCTTTTCCACGATTTTGCCGAAGCCAGGACCGGCGATCATAACTACATGAACAAAAAATATGTCAAAGTGGACGAGGATGCTGCAATCGAACACGCGGTAAGAGGACTGGACTTTGTCGACGAATTTATAAAGCTGACCCGGGAATTCAATACATGCGACACCATGGAAGCGCGTCTGTCCAAGGATGCCGATCAGCTTGACCTTATCATGGAACTGAAAGAACAGCAGGACTTAGGAAACCCCAATGCAAAAGACTGGATCTCTTTTGCGATCAAAAGACTGGTCACTGAAACCGCTAAGGAACTGGCAAAAGAAATCTTGACGACTCACAGCACCGACTGGTGGTTTGACAGGAAGACGGATTGGTGGGTTAATGGCCAAGGAAACCAGCAGTAAGGTAAGTAACACTTCCAAACTTTCCGGCCCGAGGGCCGTCATGAGAATCAGCCTGATCATTTCCCTGCTCTTTCACGTGATTGTGCTTTTTGGAGTTCAAAAGGCCTTTCCCGTCAACTGGATGAAACCGTTGAGGACTTATCACATTGAGCTTTTGCGACCACCTGTAGACACATCCTACAATGAAAAAAACGCGGGCACGGATCTGGCCAGGATCAAACCCCATGAAAAAAAACAACCTGAAAAAACCGAGGATACCATATCCCTGGACACAAAAGACAAGAGATATGTTTCCTACGCCAAGGTGATCAAAGAGAGGCTGATGCAGCACTGGGAGTATCCACGTAAAGCCAGGGATAACCTGATTGAGGGACAGGTTCTTGTCATTTTCAGCCTGGACAGGCAAGGAAATTTACAGGACATAAAGATTCTCATGCCATCCGCCTATGCGATTCTTGACGAGGAGACCCAAAGGGTCATCAGGGCTTCGGCGCCCTTCCCTTCCTTTCCGGGGTCAGTCACTGTCCAAAAATTGAATATCAAGGCAAATTTCGCTTACATACTCACCGCCCGCCGCCGCTGATCTAAAAAAGTCCAATAGTTCTTTTCGAGTATTCCCAATCTAACACCTACATCACGGTATAAAAGCCAAAAATTATTGACATTATTTTGTTTTTCGTCCATTATGCCGCCATATTTGTCATGATAATTGATCAAGTTATATAATCGCTTCGCGATTCTATGCAACGCGGGTTCGCCGCCTGGAAAAAAATTCTTAAGCAATCAAGTTAAATTGTAATACACGGGATTCCATCTGTATTGTCAGATATAGCATTCCAGAATATTTAATATTTTGGTTTCCGGACCTCCAAAACGTCTCTTAAAAGCAACCGGAAGCTAACAACAATATTCAACAAAATTAATACAGGTTTGCCCTGATATGTGTTTCAGCCTCCATAACGGCTGCCCGAATGTCCTTGCCGCGCGCCAGAACAGTTTCTCTTCCACGTCGGCCGAGCAGCACCTCCCAATCGCCTAAAATGGTCGGAGCAACCATGATAGCCCTGCCCTCTGACAATCCCAACCGATAAGCACCTTTGCCAATACTT
This sequence comes from uncultured Desulfobacteraceae bacterium, assembly GCA_964543315.1. Lineage (GTDB taxonomy): Bacteria > Desulfobacterota > DSM-4660 > Desulfatiglandales > Desulfatiglandaceae > JAFDHL01. The sequence continues at coordinate 2,719 of CAZIXY010000335.1, forward strand.
ACCCAGGCATAGCGCGAATAACCCAATAACTCATCGGGAGTCTCTAAATCAAAAAGATTGATCCTTCTACACCGGTATCTTAAATCAGTGAGAGACATGGCTTTGGTTATGGGAATCCAGGGACGATGAATCTCAACCCAGCGCAAGGCACTCTGAGCCTCCTCTACTGTCTGGCCTTCAAGGTCGAATTCCCCTGAAAGCCCAAAAAGACCCGGAAGTGTTGTTAAACTATGGTCGCGGGTTACATCCACGATATCCACGACCATAACATTGTCCTTGCCCGGATGGAGCCTGGTACCTCTGCCGATCATCTGTGTGTAAAGTAGAGTGGACTTGGTGGGCCTGGCCAGGATAATGCCCTCCACCGACGGCTCGTCATAACCTTCAGTGAGCACCATACAATTCGCAAGTACTCGAAGCAGGCCGTTACTAAACTCATCCAAAACCTTGGTACGCGCTGAGCCCTTCATATCTCCACTTATGGCACCGGCAGGAATACCCTCAGCTTTAAAAGCGTCATCAAGAAAATGGGCATGGCTACATCCACACAAAAGCAGAGTGTTTTTCTGTCTTTCAAATGGGAACGAAAAACCTTGACTATCAGATGGTTTCGCCGCTCCACGTTCACGGCTTGCGACAAGTGGGAGACCACGAAATCACCCATACGGGTTTTAACTCTTGAAAGATCGATGTCAGTCTCGACCCGGTATCCCGCTACCGGTGAAAGATAGCCCTCGCTGATCATTTCCGGAAGTGAGGGCGGAAAAGATGATGACGGAAAATGACCTGCCTCCTTGCCTGATCAGTATTGATAAAGAAGGCCGCTGGTATCACAATCCTGAAGACTTAAAATGGTCGGAAGTGTCTGCTCACGCTTCCATTTGATTTCATTAAAGATGTTCCAGGACCGG
>CAZIXY010000336.1:0-3610 GCA_964543315.1 uncultured Desulfobacteraceae bacterium
TGGTCAGAGCATGCGGCTCATATCCGCAGAGTCACTGGTTCAAATCCAGTCACCGCCACCACTAAAAATAGTCCACGGTGTTGACATTTTTTTAAAAAGTCTTAAATTTTTGTCGTCAACCACCAAACATGAGAGTCTTCGAAATGGCATTCTGGTCTTTTAAAGACTGCGATCTGGTAACTGTAGGTGATGCACTCGACATTGCCGAGGATGCTACCGGAAATTTCTATAAATTTTCCACCGGGCAATGGAAAAGACACGCGTATGATGTCAAGACGCTGTTGTCACTGAACAGCAATGAAATAAGCGGACACGCATTTGCATTGTTAAACAAAGGCTCAAGGGTGGTCGATGACGGCCTGGAATCCAGGACAAAAAAACGTGACTTTTATTTTATCTGCCTTCAGGACCACCAGATATTGAAGGCCCTGAAAAGGGATAATGAACTTGGGCTTTTGCCACTTCTTGTATATGTTTTTACACACGAGCTGGTTCATATCGTGAGATTTTGCAATTTTTTTCAGAGATTTGATGTTTCAGGAAGCGAGAAAGAAAGGGAAGAAACCGTTGTCCATGCGATGACATTTGACATTTTACAAAATGTCTCGCTACCAAGACTTGATTATGTATTGGATTCATATCAGGGCCACAGGATTTGTGAAATGGCCCTGTCATAGATTTTGAATAGGTGAAACCGGAGGTTGTTTGAAATGCCGATTTACGAATATGAATGTACAAAATGTGGACACCATATAGAAGCATGGCAGAAGTTTTCCGATGCGCCCCTTACCGAGTGTGAACACTGCCATGGAAAGATGAAGAAGCTCATTTCACATAGCACATTCCATTTAAAAGGGAGCGGGTGGTATGTCACTGACTATGCTTCCAAGACCGGCGGAAATCAGGGTCGCAGCCCGCAGTCCGAGGAACGGGATTCAAATAAAACGTCAAAGGATTCCCATGATGCACCTAAAGCTTCAACGGGAAAGGATTCCCCATCAAAGGCATCCTCAAAGAAATCAGAAAAAAAAGATTCCTGATGCGGGAGAAATTCGGCAATCTGGTCAAGGATAAAACTGGAATATGAGAACATTTGATAGCGGGAGGGTCCAGGACAAAATTATAAAGCGTCTTGAAAGGCAGGAAAAGCGGCAGGCTTTTCAACGGGACAGATTTTTCAGCTTTAAATTACCTGAAATCCATACCAAGCTGACTCAAGCCCTGTTGATGGAAAAGATTGTTGAAACAGATAACCCGGCTGCAGTATCCGATGTCCTGCTCAAGGGTATGAAAAAGGCCTTGAGAAGTTCTGAATTTGATTTTAAGTATTTTATCGCCCCGATCCGAAGTCTCGTCCCGCGAGCAAATCCTTTTTCCCTTTACATCACCCAATACATTATGGAAGTCCTGATCGATGCCCCGGATGTCATTGATATATATGGGACGGATCTGGAAATATATCAGGTTGTGAACAAGGTCATCAGCAAAATAAGTATCCAGTTTGAGAGGGCGGAAGAGGAAATCACAGCACAGCTCAGCCGGAACAAATCCCTTGTGCCTGGATCCAGGGAGTATGAGATCGCACTGGATGAGCTTTTGCGCAAAAAGGTCGGGGAACCACAAAAATAGACCGGGACTTTCTATCGGTTCTGTTGCTCCCAATTAAGCAGATATCTCTTTACAGCAAGGCCGCTGCCAAAACCGCCGATACCTCCGGCGGCCACCACCCTGTGTCAGGGAAAAATCAACGGCAAAGGGTTCCTACCCAAAGCCTGGCCTACAGCCCTTGCCCCTTTTGGATTTCCAACCATTGAAGCCATCTCCCCGTATGTCACGGTCTTCCCGAATTGTATCCTGGTGAGTGCCTCATATACCCGCTGTTGAAACGGTGTGCAAGAGGTGTCGAGCTCAAGCACTTTTTTAGGATGGTCATTTAGGAGCGCGGCTTTCACCGCCTGCGTCAAAGACCGGTTTAGACATTCATCCTTGGACAGGGTGCTTTCCGGAAATATCCTGCTAAAAAACTCCATGCAATCCAATTCTCGTTTCAGGGTGAGACCTACGCGTAGGGCACCCTTTTTTGTGGAAGCGAGATAGATATGCAGGGCCTCACTTTTTACTTCCCAGCAAAAGATTTCTCGTACAGTTTTCCCTGCCATGTATCCCTCCTTTCGAGCGTCTCCTGGATAATTCTCAGGTTTTTTGTTTTTTCTATAGCCCATAAAGGGGCTGCCAGTTCCGATCTGATCGGATCACCGGTCAACCTCTGTACAATGATATCCGGGCGGAGGATTTCAAGGAAGTCGACCACAAGATCGACGTACTCTTCACGTTCAAGGCACCGGAACAATCCCCTATTATAAAGCTCGGCCAGCGGAGTGTTTTCAACAACGTAAAGGAGATGGATTTTGATCCCCTGAATGGGCAGGTTGGAGAGGAAACGAGCGGTCTCCAACATCATTTTCCGGTCCTCGCCCGGCAGGCCCAGGATGATATGGGCACAACTGTTTAATCCGTAAGCATGGGTGAGGTTGATGCTCTTTTCAAAACAGGCCACGTCGTGGCCGCGGTTGATTTTTTTCAGGGTTGAATCATGTGCGGATTGGAGACCGTATTCCACCCATACAAGATAGCCTTTTTGATAGGAGCTCAAAAGAGTGAGGATGTCCCTATCCACACAATCGGGTCTCGTAGCCACTGAAAGACCTACCATGCCTTCGTGTTCCAGGGCCTGATTGTAAATGGATTTGAGCTTTGGGGCAGGGGCATAGGTGTTGGTAAAGGATTGGAAATAGGCGATGAATTTCTGGGCCTTGTAGCGTTTCCGGATAAAGCTTTGTGACTGGATAATCTGTTCGTGGATGGAAAGACCGTGGTTTAAGAAGGCGCCTGTTCCCGAGCCGCGGGTGTCGCAGAAAATACAGCCTTTTCGGGAAATAGTCCCATCCCGATTCGGGCATCCCAGCCCTGCATCAAGGGATATTTTTTGAACGCGTTCCCCGAATATTTCTCTAAGATATGTATTAAAATCACGATATCTTTTCAAAAAGTGTAGCTCCGTACGATGTGGGGTTTCAGATTCTAATGGTATGAAATGATTTGGTACAATATCAAGTTAATTTCAAGATCAATTATGAAATACGCCAAATGGGTGGAATCCTGGAAAAATATTGTTTACCCACAAAAATCCGCTGGTTTTATAACATATTTATTCTTGACATTGCAAGAAATCTATAATAATCTTGATCATTATGAAAAAACGATATAAATCAGCTCGGCAAGTTGACAGTGTCATAGACCTCGAAAAGATCCGGTCAGGCCCCGAAAAGTGCATGGAACGGGACCCTGAGGTCTTTTTTAAGTTAACCTATCCCTCGGTCGATATCAACGCGATGCTCAGGACAATAAGTCGCCGGTATGGCCCAAATGATTCCGGTTCAAGTGAAACGGGTCTCTTTTTGGCAGAATCTGTTAAGGGATTGGGCAAATCTCATGGGCTACTGACTGCCTATCATCTTTTTTCACACCCTGAACGGGCATCTTCATGGATGGAATCTCTTGGCTTTTCGTGGGCTCCACCGAAAGATCCCGTTATTATTGTTGAAAAATT
>CAZIXY010000337.1:0-1650 GCA_964543315.1 uncultured Desulfobacteraceae bacterium
CGTTAACACATTAAAAAATTGGCTTCCTTGTTGGGGGGAAGGGAAATGAATTTTGTCCTGTGGTTCGCACAAAATTTGCAGATAGGGCGTGTAATTGAATACACCCGGCAACTATGGACTATAATAGTAGATAAGAACATAAAAGGGGGGCAGGCAAGCATCATATTATCTTGCAAAAATGATGATCTTTATGATAAAATTCTTTCTATTTGTTTTATTAACTCGTGAGCTGAAAGTATCATGGATTAGAAAGTAAAGCCCTATTTCTCATGTGGAGAGGGGTTTTTTTATTGTTTTCTCTGCGAATTTAGTAAAAAGCCGCTGGGGCATCGCTCATCAGCCGCATTGTTTATAAAGGAGAATGGAATCGGAGGCTTTTATAATGGTCAAAAAACCAGCCTATGAGGAATTGGAACAAAAAATAGAGGAATTGGAAAAGGAAAATATTGATCTAAATGAGTCAGTGCGATTAATGAAAGAAAAGGAGCAAAAAGACATCACCGAGCGAAAGCGGTCGGAAGAGGAGTTAAGGGAAAGCGAGGAACATTACCGTAGTGTTTTCCAGGATTCCAGAGATGCAATTTATATTACCACTCGATATGGTAAGTTTATTGACGCAAACCAATCCGCACTTGATCTCTTTGGTTTTAATAGTAGAAATAAGATGGCATCGGTGAATGCCGTGCAACTGCATGCTCGCCCAGGTGATTCGGTTAAATTTCGGAAGGAGATAGAGAAAAGGGGGTTTTTGAGAGATTATGAGATAACGTACCGTAAAAAAGACGGTACAGAGATGGATTGTTTGGTTAATGCGACCATCCGCCGGGCGAATGACGGTACCATTCAAGCATACCAGGGTATTATCCGCGATATCACTGAGAGCAAAAAACTTAAAACTCACCTTGTGCAAAGCCAAAAAATGGAGGCCATCGGAACTCTGGCTGGCGGCATAGCGCATGATTTTAACAATATACTCGGAGCCATTATAGGCTATACAGAACTCGCGAATTTACAGTTTCCGGATGAGAATAAGGTAAAGCAGAGTTTAAAGGAAGTTTTAAATGCCGGGCGTCGGGCAAGAGACCTGGTGAAGCAGATCCTTACGTTCAGCCGTAAAGGTGAGCAGGAACGAATACCTATGCAAATCGTTCCTATTGTTAAAGAGGCCCTGAAACTTCTCCGGTCTTCACTGCCAACCACCATAGAAATCCGCCAAAACATAGAGAGTGAGACCGGCATTATTGAGGCAGACCCCACCCACATCCATCAGATACTGATGAACCTGTGTGCCAATGCTTCCTATGCAATGGGAGAGGAAGGGGGTATATTGGAAGTCACAATTGGTAATGTGCAATTAGGAAGTTCGGACTCTGAATTGGCCCAATTTGATCTCCTCCCCGGTAACTATCTGAGACTGACTGTAAGCGATACGGGTCAGGGGATGCGTCCCGAGGTTTTGGAACGGATTTTTGAACCCTATTTCACAACCAAAGAAAAAGGGGAGGGGACCGGATTGGGACTGTCCGTTGTACATGGAATTGTGAAGAGTTACGGCGGTACCATCACGGCCCATAGTGAGCCCAGAAAAGGTTCCACTTTTCATGTGTATTTTCCTGTAGTTGAACAGAAGAAGGAAGTCCTTGAGACCGA
>CAZIXY010000337.1:1660-3567 GCA_964543315.1 uncultured Desulfobacteraceae bacterium
GTCTGGTCCTATTCCCACAGGGAATGAGCATATTCTCTTTATAGATGATGAGTTTCCTTTGGTGGATTTAGGAAAGCAGATGTTGGAAGGACTTGGCTATAAGGTCACAACAAGAACCAGCAGCATTGAGGCGCTGGAGTTATTTAAGGTAAAGCCAGGTCAATTCGATCTGGTGATCGCTGATATGACCATGCCTAACATGACGGGAGAAAAGCTTGCTATTGAACTTATGAAAATTCGTTCGGATATTCCGGTCATTATTTGCACCGGATATAGTGAGTATATCTCGGAAGAAAAGGTAAATAAGATTGGAATCAGGGCGTTTATCATGAAACCCCTTTTGATGCGGGAACTGGCAAATATAGTTAGGAAGGTATTGGATAATACATAATTTTGTCGCAAGTTGTGCCGCGCTGAAAATTTCTTAAACCATCTGCCCCCCTATACCGGGTAAAAATGCTATTGCAACTGAATATCTAATGCCTTGCTTATCAGGCCAGATAATCTAAGAAATGAGTTTCTGGTATCATTGAACCATTTTGACAATGCCATTGAATCGTGAGTGGTGGGTTCATGAACTTCCACAGTATTATCAGACGGGGTCATGCCCAGTAGCCTCGATAAGTCGGCAATCTGTGCGGCGATTTTTAATTTCTGATCTTCAATATTTTCCAGGGTCTCGTCCATTTCACATTTTCCTCCATTTTCTCCAGTTTTTTTATTCAGCTTGCGGGGCTGGGGGCTAAAACTCCCGGTAGCCGGATTGCCTCTGGCTTTTTATATTCAATTACGCTAATCTTCTCAGGTAACGACATTTATAGCCATATTCACGCTCATATATCAAGGCATGAATTTTTTATGACGATCACCATAGCCGCGATCAATTTGAAAAAATTGGTTCACCCGGTTAGTGAGATCGCCTCAAGACAACATGTAATTATCAGGTATGTTCTTTCTTATTCTTTTGGAGGGCAATCATGGATTTTAAGTGGTTCCACCTTGACAAACTCATGGAGCCCGGCACCAACCCGGGAGCGGTTGCCCTGGCTCTCCTGATTATTATTATTTCCTGGGCGGCCTGCATTATGACCACGCGCCTGATCCAGAGGGCCAACTGGGTCATGGGGCGTTTCAAAAGGCAGGTGGATGATACGGTCGTCCGTTACATAGTGCGCCTCAAAAATCTGTTATTATTCCTGATAGGCGCCTTGATTTACGCAAGTCTTGTTCCCGGCCTCAGGGCATTGATGGGCACGATGGTCGCCGGTGCCGGCATTACCGCCCTTGTTGTGGGTTTCGCGGCAAAATCCACCCTTGCGAATCTGGTCTCCGGGCTTTCCCTTGCAGTCTACAGGCCCATCCGTATCGGAGACAATCTGTCCATAGACGGTGAATACTGCACCGTGGAAGACATAACGCTGCGTCATACCATTGTTCGAACCTGGCAGCGAAAGAGACTCATCATACCGAACGCAAAACTGGATGAGATGACGATCACAAACTACAGCATAATCGACCCCAAAATGATGTGTACCGTTGAATTCGGGGTGAGCTATGACACGGACATTGACCTTGCCCGAAGACTGATCCTGGAAGAGGCATACAGGTGCCCTCATCGAGACAAAGAATCGGATGAGCCGGTTGTGAGGGTCGTCAGCCATGGAGATTTTTCCATAGGGTTGAGACTCTATATGCAGGTCCCGAACGTGGATGACTTTTACTTGGGAAGATTCTGGGTTTTGGAAAATGTCAAAAAGCGCTTTGACACTGAGGGTGTTGAAATACCGTTTCCTTACCGCACCGTGGTCTATAAGAAGGATCTGCCGCCGCCTCGCGCTGAGGAAAAGGATTTGTAACGTTCAAAAGTGTATGCATCTTGAAGGGCATGGGACTCTTTTTTCAGGAAT
>CAZIXY010000338.1:0-3548 GCA_964543315.1 uncultured Desulfobacteraceae bacterium
GGAGGATCTATCATGGAAAAGCTGAATTGGGCGGAGGAAAAGGAGAAAAGGGAAAAAGAGGCGCTCGAAAAACATGCCTGGCTCTCCAGACTGTTCAGGGAAGACAGGTTGGCTTTTGAGCGAGAAAGAAAAAGGATGATTGATGAAGTAATTGGCAGTGTAAAAAATGAAGAGCAGGGGAATAGACTGCGGGCTCTTCAAGAGCGCTGGGATAAGAAAATGAAAAGCGCTGGATCAAAACACAACAGGTTTGTCCTGGCCCAGTCATTTTTCTGGGAACATTTTCATGAGACCTGGCATCCGGCCATACTTAAGTTTAATTTCATTCTGAACGGTAAACAGGATTATCAGGAGTCGTGAAAGGAGGGAAGAGATTTACTCACTCGCTTCCCTCATATCTACTATTATTCCCATATTCTTGAGCATGTCCCAGGCCTTTTCCCGCTCCACATCATTTGCATCTCTTGTAGTAAAAATTATTATTGCCTGGATTAGGTCATCACTCACCCCGGCGTTTTTTAGCTCGATAATGTCTTTTATCGTGGTAAACTTAATCGGCTTTATATCTTTGCCGTAAACTATGGGTTCCACATCATTTATAAAGGAAGCTTCTTTTATCAACATCCGGATGGTTTCATCACTCACTCCGGCATTTTTAAGATCCACGATCTCTTGAACCGTAAAAGAACATGTCTCTATGGTTTTTTCTTGCACCAATAATTGAATAGTTTCGCCGCTTACCCCTGCCCGGTTCAGCCTTATGATATCCTCGCTTTCCAGGCAATGGCCTGGAGCAGAAAGGGCAAATGAAAATGCTATCAAAAAAACCATGTATGATTTTTTTTGATTCATAGAGGTCCTATTAGCTGAGAAAATTGATAAGGCTTGGTTGAATGATCTCGGCCGCCACAGCAAGAGCCGTCTCATAAGCTATTTCCTGGGCCTGCAACTCAACAATCGCAGCGGCCATATCAGCATCTTCCGTGCTGGAAAGCATATCCTCCACCTTCAGCTTGAAAACGGCCAGTTGGTTTTCCGTAAGCTCCATTTGAGTGTATCTTGACGCCCCCTCCGCTCTAATTTCCTGTATCTGACCGATGGCATCATCCAGCGGGTCCACCAGAGATGCAACGACATCAGGATCGTAGTTCGGATCTTCCAAGGCGGAACGCAACTGGCTCAAGATCTCGAAGATATCTGAAAAAATTTCATCTCCGTCCGAATTAATGTCTATTTTTACATCTTCGCCTATGATTAATTGGAAATTATCATTGGTACCATGATACACCTCGTAATCCAAAACTTCATCACCGCCGGCATCCAAGGCATCTATTTCAAATGTATACGTTCCGTCAGCGCACGGGACACCGCTATCATCATTGCCATCCCATGTTACGGTGTTTGTCCCGGCGGTTCCACCTGCCGGCATCAGTGTTCTTACGACCTCCCCTGCGGAATTGTAGATCTTAATAGTAACATCAGGCGCATCTGCCACTAAGCCAAACACAATATCCTCTGACACACCACCGCTTAAACTGACTTCATTACGAAAAGGGGCCGTGCCCGTTTTATGACCTGAGAATATGTAGCTGTTTCCCAGCCTGCTGTTTGCGAGATCCAATACCTGACAATATATATTCTCCACTTCATGGAGAGCCATTTCTCTGGTCTCCAGGTCTCCAGAAGTTTGTTCAACGGCAATGCCTTTTGCGCTATTCAGCAAGTCCTCAATTGTCCCTAAGGCTGTCTCGGAAAGTTCAATCCATGTCTTTCCCTGGGTGATATTTCTGTTGTACTGGTCGATTGAGTAAAGTGTTTTTCGATAATCCAGGATCCTGCTCATACCAATAGGATCATCAGAAGGCTTGTTAATTATCTTCTCCGTAGCAACTGTAATCTGGGCCTTAAGGAGCCTTTGAGCCTGCCTGAAGAGACTGCCGGTAATTGCATTAGCCATTTGATTGTTTGTTACACGCATTTTGATCTCCGTATTCCATCGCACAGGTATTTTTTTGCCAAATGATTAGAAAGCTATAAGACTATTGGCTACACCACAATGATACTGGATACTGGTTACTGGATCCTGGATATTGGTCTTCACTTTATTTTGGACTGGCATGGCTTTTTTCAACGGATCGAATAAACCTGTTTAGTTTCTTGCCCAAGACTTCCAGCTTCTCATAAATAGTTTCGTATAGTTCTTTGTCAGTTAATGATTCAGTTTCAAACAGTGTTTCCAGGTGGTTGATGGTTTCATCGTTTGTAGCAATTGCATAATTCAGAAATCGAATGAATTCCTGTTTGTATCTCCGTCTGCCATAACCTTCAACAATTGTAGATTTTACAGATTTGATTGATCGGCGAATCTGACTACCTTCTTCAAACATTTCAAATTTTGGTAATTTGTGCAGGGTCATCTTGTGAATATCAATGACCAATTCACGAGCAATTTGCCGGATTTCCAGTTTTTTGTAGCTCATCCTAATTCACCAAAATCCAGAATCCAGTAACCAGCATCCGATTTTTTATCCAGCATCAAGTATCAAGTATCCAATATCCAGCATCCCAGCCACCGGCATGCCTTTATACCATATTAATCACCGTATTCAACAACTCATCCACCGTGCTGATTAACTTGGCGGCCGCATCATAGGCATGTTGAAATTTGACCAAGTTGACCATCTCCTCATCAAGAGAGACTCCTGAAATCGATTCACGATAATTCTCCAAGTGCGCCACCATTGATTCTTGATGGTCAAAATTCGCAGTGGCCTCCTTAACATCGCTTCCCACAACACTCACCAGTGAATTAAAGTAATCGTCAAAAGTGGTCGTCCCATCCATTAAAAGCCCATTTTGCAGGTCGGCAATAGCTATTGCGTTGCTGTTGTCCCCCGGTACACCCTCGGCGCTACTCGCAGCAGCAATCAGATTGACGTCATCGACAACCGACTGATTCATTCCCATATCTGAAGCGGAGGTTCCGCTAAAAAAATTATTTCCGGTGGACCCGTCCAGTCCGAAACCGCTTGAGTGAAGTGCATTCACTTCGCTGATTATTTTTGAGGCCAGGTTATCGAGCCTGTTCAGATAATCAGGGATGGAAAAATCCCGTGCCTCGATCCATCCTTTTAACTTACCGCCTGAGATATAATCGGTAATATTCGTTGTGTTACCTTCATTATCAATCCATACGACGTCTTCAAAGCCGTCGACAGTTTCAGTTGATAAACCCCAGAAATAGCTGCTTTCCACCAGTGGTTTGCCACCCTTTACCGAGACGTTCACACTCCCGTCACTATTTTCAAAGGTGCTGACATCTATTATTGAAGACAATTCCTTCAACAATAAGTCCCGGCTATCTCTGTAGTCATTTGCATTTTGACCCGACACTTCGACATCAACAATTTTCTGGTTCAGATCCGCAATCTGCTGGGACAAAAGGTTAATCTCCTCAACAGTGCCAACTATGCTTACATCTATGTCTTTCTGAATCTGTTCAAGATTCGAATACATATTATTGAAGGTAGTTGCCATGGTCTCACTTG
>CAZIXY010000339.1:0-3535 GCA_964543315.1 uncultured Desulfobacteraceae bacterium
TTAAAGACAGCAGCAAGATATCTACTCGAATTCCTATCTCTTTCGGCAGCATACCCTTAAAAGAGAGGTATTTTGTATAGTTGTCAAGTTCACCTTTATAATCAAGATTGGTTTTCAGTTTGTTCCGTGACTGGAATCTCGCTATCTCATCCGTCACCTCAAACAGCAACGCGTCACTGCCGCTCCCGAAGCTCGCCACAAGGATCTTTTCTCCAGGCTGGGCCTCCTCTAAAGCCCCGATAAGCATAAGCAGAGGATGGGCCGATCCGGTATTTCCCACCGATTCAATCATAGGCGACTGAATCTGCCCGGATTCCAGACCCAGAAGTCTGGCCATAGCCATATGATCTCTCATGCTTAAAGGCGAATAAATCACTTTTGCCAGGTCACTTACCTCAACACCACATTGGGTCAAAAGACCCTTAACAGCCTGGGGAATCATCTTGGAATAGCCTGCATCTCGAATCCATCTATCTTCCCAGCCACGGACAAATTTATCCCAGTCCATTCGTCTTTGGTCTGCGAAATCATATGAAACTGAATAATGCCCGACGAGCCTGGCAATAACGCCTTCATCTCCCACTGCAATCGCCGCCGCACCGTCTCCAAAAAGTTGTTCCTGATTCCCACCGGCCTTGCCCAGGCGACAATCTGAAACACAGATCATGGTTGTTTCCGGTTCAGGAGCAATCAGGGCCGATATAAGGGCCGTCGTTCCTGACTTCAAACACCCGGTAAAATCGGCCGTCCTTGTATTAGAAGAAAGATTCAAGGCCGCACTGGCAATAGATGCATTTCCCCTCTCCTTGTATGGCAAAGTCGTAGAGGCAAGAAAGAGAGCATCAATCTCTTCTCTTTCCATACCTTTCAGGCAATCGACTCCGGCTGCCACAGCCATGGTAAGACTGTCTTCATCGTAATTTGCCACTGTCTTTTCACCTTTTGCCATTCCCGCAGTACCTGGATTAAACCACCCCATAGCCCTGAAAATGGTCTCACGTTTCAGACGATAGTAGGGCAAATAGACTCCGTAGTTAGTAATCCCCTTCATCTGATCTTATCCTCCCTTCATACGTTCTAAAACCTTGGTATTATTTAAATGTTTCGGCATCAACAATGATTATTTCATTTTTCTTGAGGCGGTGCGGGTTTCCGAAAAGCGTTATCTCAAAAAGAATACCACCCGGCCTTGCCGTGGTCAAATATATGCGGTCTAGGCCACAGGCCTAATCAGGAGTTTGCAGGCTCGTTGGGAAACCGCGACTATATTTGGCCACCCACTCCAAAAGGAATAGACAACGCCTTGAGGAAAGCAGCATCGCCGAAAATGTGATTGAAACGTCTTACCGTCACTTATGAACATAACGAATACGTTTCATTGTAAATCACTTCAATCCCAGAACTGTACCTGATTGACCCATTCTTTCTGTTTAATAAGCTGTGTGATCTTCTTACGGGATTCCGGGTCGACAACCGGTTCCACTTGTGAAACCCACAAGCCGCTTTCATTTCTTTTTGTTTTAAGTTTCCGCACATATCCCGGTACAAGGGCATACCGGCATCCTCCAACACCACAGCATGATGAATCCACAATAGCATTTCCCACGATATACAGAACCGTCTTACCATCCACTTCGACACTAATTTCTTTTTCTAATACATATTTTCCGGAAATGGACTGAAATTCCTTCTTCAGTTCATGAGGATAATCTCTGGTCATTTGACTCGCCTCAATACCCCGGTCAAAAAAATCTCTATAAATTTAATATTATATCCTGAATATCATTCATAGTGTAGTCTTTTCGTTCATCTTTAAAAATAATTTATGGATATGAGTGAAGCCGTCAAGTCAGGACGACGGTGGCGCATAAAAACGATTGGCGTATCAATCAACAATGAATATACTTCATCCCCAAAAGTTCTTTTTAACAAAAAAAATATCATTCCGAAATAATGTATCTGACACCCGTCTTTTAAATAACCGGTAAGAATTAGGCTTTCAATCTTTTAGCCGAAATCAATAATTTGTTGTTTACATAGGACCATACTGAAGCTTTAAGGACTACCTTTAGCCAAAGAATGCGGGGCATGGAGTACCCATTACTCTTATTAACCCTTTTCCTGATAAGGAGGTCGTTATGAGCAAGAAATTATTTTGGATTGGGATCCTGCTTATTTTTATTCTTACCGTCCCTTCCATAGCCGGTGCCAAACAAAAGGTCCCCGGTGTTACAGACAAAGAAGTGGTAGTGGGCTGGACTACACCACTTTCCGGTCCTGCGGCCCTCTGGGGAGTCACTGGGCTTGGCGGAATGGCATGGGCCCAACACGTCAATGACCAGGGCGGGATTTACGGCCGGAAGATAAAGGTCATCCTGAAGGATGACGGTTATAACCCAACACGGGCGATCACAAACCTCCAGGAGATGAAAGGCAAGGTCTTTGCTGTTGTCGGGCTTCTCGGAACCGCAATCTGTAATGTTGCCAAGGATTTCTTCCCTGACAACAATGTTCCGCTAATCACGGCATACGGCGATATCAGAATCTGGGCCCGATTGCCCAAGGACAGGCTGAAAAACATCTTCATATCCTACCCTGATTACGAGGACGAGGCCGAATATATAACAAAATATGCTGTAAACAGGCTGTCCTCAAAGAAAATTGCCCTGTTCTACCAGAATGACGATTACGGCAAAATGGCTATGTCAGGAATAAAAAAGGCTCTGGCCGCCATGAAGGGAAAGGCAAAACTTACCGGTACCGTCCCTTACGAGGTGACCGAGAGGGCTTTAGGGACCCACGCTCTCAAACTCAAGGAGTCCGGTGCTGACACACTCATCATTTATCCAACGCCAACACACGGTGCTCTTATCACAAAGGCAATTGCCAAGATAGGCTACCAGCCTAAAGTCCTGACAACCTTTACCCTGGGCGACCCCATCATGTATAAGATTGCCGGGCCCACATGGGAAGGCACTTATGTCGCTCTTCCAGGGAATACGGGTCAGCCGGGATCTGATCCCCAGGCCGACCGTGTCGGCAATATCATGAAAAAATACAATCCAAAACTCGCAGGCAGGGAGTATCTCGCACTCTTCGGTGCTACTTCAATGATGCATTTTATTGAGGGGATAAGCTATGCAGGGCGCAATCTCACGCCGGAATCCCTGGTCAAAGGAATGGAGATGATCAATAACTGGAAGCCCCAAAATCTTGGCGCACCAGTAACCTATGCGCCCGGTCAGAGGCATGGCAATAATGCCTCGCGAATGGGCCAGTTCAAAAACGGGAAGGTTGTCGCTCTTGAGCCGTTTACCATCCACAAGGCCCACTTTTAAAATATGGCCCTTCTGGAGATAAACGGGCTATTAATCAGTTTTGGGGGTATCCAGGCCCTGGCCGGTATTGATCTGGCAGTGGAACAAGAAGAAATCCTGTCTGTCATCGGTCCAAACGGCTCCGGGAAAACAACCCTGTTTAACTGTATCTCCGGTGTCTACCAACAGGATAGAGGACAAGTCCTGTTTCAGGGAGA
>CAZIXY010000340.1:0-3515 GCA_964543315.1 uncultured Desulfobacteraceae bacterium
CTCCGGTTCAAGTCCTCATTGGTCGCAGAGATAAATCGAATGTCAACAGGTATTTCTGTTACCCCTCCGAGCCGGCACAGGGTTTTCTCCTCTAAAACACGAAGGAGCTTTACCTGTAGGTTAAGGGGCATAGCACTGATCTCATCCAGGAAAAACGTACCCTCACTGGCTGCCTCAAGTTTGCCCATTCGGCCGGTTTTGGTGGCGTCGGTGTAGGCTCCCGGCTCGTGACCGAAGAGTTCGCTTTCAAAAAGCTCGGGGGCTATGGCTCCGCAGTTTATGGCTACAAATGGATTGAGGGCGTTGCTTTTTGCATAGTGATGCATATACCTTGCAACCAGTTCCTTGCCCGTGCCGCTTTCTCCCTGAATGAGCACGGGGACTGATCTGTCAACACTGTACTTTTCAGCCTGTTTGATCACCCGTGCCATAGCTTCAGAATAGACGCACAAATCATCCAGGCCGATCTCTTCAAGATAGGCAGCCCACAATTGTTCGGCTTCTCCCCGAACTGCCTGGGTCTCGAGTTCAACCCGCTCCTGAAATTCTTTTTTAAGTCGGATGTAATTGTTCCGCAGGACGGCATAAGCGGCTGAGCGTTCAATGGTGATGGCCAACTCCCGGATATTTACAGGCTTTTTTAAATAGTCGTAGGCACCGTATTTGAGGGCCTTTATGGCATTGTCCATGTCTCCATGTCCGGTTACCACGATGACGTCCACAGGAGACTTTTCAACAATTTTGATACGCCGGAGTATTTCAAGACCATCCATGCCGGGCATGCGGATATCTGTAATGACAAGATTAAAACTCTGAGAGTGGAAGGTTTTCAGTCCTTCTATCCCATCCGTTGCGCAGATAACCGTATGACCCAATTTTGTCAAAAAGTTGGATAAACTCTTGCGCACATCCGGTTCATCGTCCACTAAGAGAATATTCAAGCCTATCCTCCATTCGCAGGAGCCGTAACCGTAAACGTTGCTCCCCCGTTTTGATTATTAGAGACTTCTATACGACCCTTGAATTCGGAAACAATGGATTGGCTGATACTTAGTCCCAACCCCGTTCCCTTCCCGACTTCTTTGGTAGTAAAGAACGGGTCAAAAATCTTGACTAACAGGTCGTCTGGAATACCGGTGGCATTATCGCTCACCTTGATGAAGACGGATCCATTGTAGGTGCCTGTCTCTATCAGGAGTTTTTTGCAGTCGTGGGAACAGTTATCCAGGGCCTGGCGGGCGTTGACAACCAGATTCATGATGACCTGTTCCAGGCGGTTCAGATCGGTCTTGATGGGTGGCAAATCAGGCGATAAATCGTTCTGGACAGAGACCCCGTGTGCCTCAAGTTGTCGCCCAATCATGGAAAACACATTTTTAATTGCTTCGTTGGCATTGACGTCCCCAACCGTTTTTTCCCGATCCTCCCTTGCAAAATTACGTATGTTCTGGATCACATCGCTCATACGAACCACCTGTCTTGAGGCCATCTCCAAGTTGTCAAACAATTCCTCCTGATCCAGATCCCACCCTTCGTCCTTTCCGAAGAGCAGGCCATCCGTAATTACCCGGATGGTATTCAGGGGCTGATTCAGTTCATGGGCAATCCCTGCGGCCATAATTCCAAGAGCGGTCAGACGATCCTCATGGTAAAGCCTGAGTTCATTGAGCCTGGCCTTACGGGCCAACTCCTTCTGTTCGGTGATATCATCTAAGATAAAATGTGTGGCTGCATGATCCCCGTACTCTATAAGCTGGGCGTAAGCACGATAATGCCGAAGACCATTTATATTTTGAGCGCGGAATTCGAAGCGCAAATGCTCTTCCAACCCGTTCAACAGGTTTTTATAGTGACGGTCTATTTCCTCTCTATCTTCGGGATGGATCCAATTCATGAAATCATCCTTTGTAACTTCCTTGCCGCTTATATTCATAAATTCTGCAAAGCGTTCATTATAATAAAGCACACTGTTGTCCCGTAAAAGCATGATACCCATGCCTGCGAAGTCTGAAATTGCCCGATACATGGATTCGGAACGATGCAGGTCTTCTTCCATCTTTCGTTCGCGGGTCACATCACGGACTGCGTGGATAGCACCCCAGAGGCGATTGTTGGTGTCATAAAGCCTCTGCGTGTTGCATCTCAGAAAAGCGCCGCCTCCGGGAAGGGCAGGGCAGTATGCAAGGGAAAAGACCTTGTCTTTCTGTTTGTGGAATTCGGGATAGGTTGCCTCCCAATCTTCATCCGGATACATGATAAGGTTGGCCACCATGGGACGGCGTTCGTAGTAAAACGGGACGGAACTTTCATAATTGTCTTTACCCAACATGCGCTCGGCTTTCCAATCGGTCATTTCTTCTGTGGCCTGGTTCCAGGTGGTGATCAATTCATCCGTGGTCATGATAAATGTGGGATTTGGAATAAAGTCCATAATGTCATTCAGTCTCTTCTCCAGGTTCATTTTACTGATCCAGAGTTCGAAAATACTTTTAGTGGCTGATAGAAAATCCTGACTCATTGAGTCGAGATTTTTTTCAGCCGGATCAGAAACAGCCAGGAAACCGAAAAGGTGGTTTTCCAAAAAGAGAGGACAAAAAAAGACCTCATAAGGCAAAGATTCCACGATTTGCCATGGCGGTCTATCCAGAAATATTTTTTTCCCTTCCTGTAAGCGCTGCCAGAAAGAGCGGGGAACCTCTTCAGGTTTGAAGGAGTCCGGCATACCGGTGAAGTCGCCCGTCTTTTTTTCAGAATCGTTCCAGAAAACGAGGCATTTAAGGGTAAAGGATTCCTGATCCGTATAAGACTTTTTATAGAGCGCCGCCGTTCCGGCCTCCAGGGTTTGACCTATAAGGCCCAGAGCTTTTTCCAAATTTCCGTCTTGATTTTTAAACTGGTTAAGAAGGGTGGAGATCTTATCCAGTGACCGGAGAGGTAATATCCCATTGGCTGATATTGTTTTCATGGTAAAACCATCTCCCTTCCTTTATTTTTCTTAAAAGTATAAGAAAGCGAGGGAAGGGATGTCAACGATAAACGGGGCATTTCCAGGGAGTTGTTCATCAATTGGTGACAACCGTTCAGGCAAAAAAAAGGGCCTACCCATCGGTAGACCCCGTTTTTATCCTTTTATTGATGCGCTATTCCATGGCCTCCACGACCAATTCTGTCAGATCCTTCACTTGAAGGTCGCTTTTGGTCCTTTTGGCCCTTGTCGCCATGGTTCGCACGCACTGCTGACATGCTGTGACAACCATATCAGCCCCGACTCCCTTGATTGAGTCAAGTTTCATCTGGGCGACCTGGGCCGTCAGTTCGGGATCGGTCATCTCAACATTTCCTCCGCCGCCGCAGCATATGGAGAATTTTCGATTCATCGGTAATTCAACGAACTTGAGACCAGGGATCGCCTGAATCACCTCGCGGGGTTCCTCAAAAATCCCGGTATTGCGGCCCAGATCACAAGGATCGTGATAGGTTGCTTTTATTTTTTTAATATTTTCAGATCTAAAAGG
>CAZIXY010000341.1:0-3498 GCA_964543315.1 uncultured Desulfobacteraceae bacterium
TTGGGTTTCTGTTATTCGATATTTGAATTTGTTTAGAATTTCGATATTAGAATTTCGAATTTATCGTTATAAAGTAACTTTGACATTTTTGCCAAAGTTTAGAATTTAACTTAACCTCACATACGGATGCCATTCTTTGAAAGCAATGGAATCCCTATCACAAACAGAAAGGGCATCTGGACACTTATACTTACACTTACACTTACACTTATATTTATACTTATACTTCTGCTTCTACCGGGGTAACAAATGCTTTTATTCCCTCTTTCTCAAACAACTTCTTTAATTTTCTTACCTCTGCTAAAAGTCTATCTTTCGTCTCCTCTGAACAGGCGATCATCAGGAGCGCGTTTACCCCTGGCCAGATGTGACTATTCATATGGGAACCGGAATGTTGACCTACCCCATGGACTACAGGAATTTTAGTGTAGGTTTTCACCCCACATCGTTTCAGAGATTCACTTACCTCATCGCCAATAGCCTGATTATAAGCAATCCACACTATTTTCATCGTCATCTCCTTATCTGCTTAGAGCGATTCTTCTTAACTCTGGTTTCAAAGATTGAATACATAACTGGAACAAAAATCAAAGTAACTAAGGTTGAAACCAGAAGCCCACCAATGACTGAGATGGCTAATGGACTCCATATCTCCGATCCTTCTCCAGTTTTCAAAGCAAGAGGCAGTAGGGCAAAAATAGTAGTGAAAGCAGTCATCAGCACCGGCCGCAAACGGCGGGGACCAGAGACCAAAATGGCTTCCTCAAGTGCCAGTCCTCGAGCCCGCATGATATTGGTGTAATCCACCAGCACAATGGCGTTGTTCACCACAATCCCAACCAACATCACCATACCTACAAAGGAGAGGGTACTGAGTGTCTTGCCGGTAATAAACAATGCCCAGATCACTCCAACAACGGCGAAGGGAATGGAGAAAAGGATTACAAATGGATCCAGTAGCGACTCGAACTGCGCGGCCATTACCATATAAACCAAGATAATTCCAACAATCATAGCAATGCCCAGCCAACGAAAACTCTCGGCCTGATCCTGAGCGGAACCACCTATCGCGACATCTATCCCTTCCGGCAGGGAGATTTTGCCCAGTTCTTTTCTCAAATCAGCCACCACCTTTCCCAAAGATCGCTTGTACAGACTTCCCCCTACATAGACCACCCGTTCCTGATCCTTTCGTTGAATGGTCAAGGGCCCCCGCCTCTCTACAATTCGGGCAATACTGCCGATGGGAATTTGTTTGCCCATAGGAGAAGTCACAACGGTGTTCTCCAGATCGGCGATGCTCTGCCTGTCTGATCCCTGTAGTCGTACAAAGGTGTCGTACTCCTCTCCACCTTCCCGATACTTCGTAGCCACGTCTCCATAGAACTTGGTGCGTAAAGTAGAGGCAATTTGGGCCATGTTTAATCCCAGAGAGGCTGCCTTCTTGCGATCCACTTCTACCCAGAGTTCGGGCTTTCCCTTCTCCCTGGAGATAGTGACATCGATCAGACCTGGAATCCTACCCATCAGCTCTTTAACCTTGAGGGCAAAAGCATCAACCTTAGCAATATCGTAACCATAGATTTCCACCGATACTGGCTTAGTACCTCCCCTCATCATCTGCATCATGTCCTGTTGGCTAAAATCAATCGTCTGGATTCCCGGAATTTGGGCAATTTTCTGACTCAGGGACCGGGCAATATCACGATCCGAACGCTTCCGCTTATTCTTGGAGACCAGCTGTGTTCCCACACTGATGATATGGGTATCTCTTTGCTGTCCCATTGCAGAAGCCATTCCTGTCTCGCTCTTCCCGCAGCTAACGTACATCAGTTTTCTTTCCGGGACGTCCTTCGCCATAATATCCTCAATTTTTGCCATCACCTGGTCAGTGGCTTCAACCCGGGTGCCGACGGGCAGCTTCACAGTCCCCTGCACCATATTTTGATCCGTAGCCGGCATAAATTCTGTCCCTACCACCTTGAATAAAAAGAGACTGACAACAAATATCCCCAGACCAACTGCTACCGTAATTTTACGATGGTTCAGGGCCCAGTTCAACAGCTTTCTATAGGTAGCCTCAAAACCTGTAAACCATTTTTCGCTGAAATCATGAAACCTTTGGATGAGTCCCTTTCGTTTTTCCCTGAGAGAGGGTACGCTCATAAACTGGGAAGACAGCATAGGAGTAAGGGTCAACGCAGAGAATAGAGAAGCAGCTAAAACGATCATTACAACCAATCCCAGTTCCCTGAACATAATTCCTGTGATGCCTTTGACAAAGATAATAGGAAAGAAAATGGCCACAGTGGTGAAGGTAGAAGCCATCACGGCTGTACCTACTTCCCCGGCACCAAATATTGATGCTTCCCTTCTGGACTCTCCCATCATATAGTGCCGGTATGTGTTCTCATAAATTACAATAGCATTGTCCACCACCATACCAATAGCAATAGCAATGGCTGAGAGAGACATCATGTTAATGGTATATCCTCCGAGATAAAGAAAAGCAAAAGCCACAATAAGGGAGACAGGGATGGTTAGAGCAATGATAAAACTTCCTCGAAGCTCCCGCAGGAAGAAGAAAACCACCAACACAACAAATAAGAGTCCCCAACCCACCGTGCTGGCTAAGTTATTAATAGAACGGACAATGAATTCAGAAGAATCCATTGCTAGAACCACCTTCACATCTGACGGCAGCCTCTTTTTCAACTTCGGGAGTGCCTTCTTAATGCGGTTGGCTACTGTGACAGTGTTGGCCCCGGATTGTTTCTGCACCATGACAATCAGGCCTCGCCCGCGATTGATGCGAACCCGATGCTCTCTATCCTTAAAAGAATCTTTTACCTGGGCCACATCTCGGAGATAGATGGGTGTACCATTGAAATTGCCTACCACCACCTCGTTGATTTCCTCGACGCTTTGAAATTCACCAGGAACTCGAACAATATAATCGGTTCTTCCGATCTTCAGATCTCCAGCAGGAAGGCTAAAATTCTCTGCCGCCAACATCCCTGTCACTTGAGGAACAGAAAGGCGATAAGCCTCCAACCGTTGGCGGTCCAAATTGACCTGAATCTCCCGCTCAAGCCCACCCATGACAGTCGTCATAGCTACACCGGGGATGCGTTTTAACGGATCACAGAATTTGTTATCGATAATGTCACGAAGATCCGTATAGCTTTGCCTGGCTGTCACACCAAAAACCATCACTGGCATCATAGAAACATCCATCTTGAACAGCAAGGGCTTATCCGCATCTTCGGGTAGCCGCATCCCGGCGAAGTCAAGCCGTTGCCGCACGTCGTTAGCCGCTTCGTCCAGGTTTGTACCCCATTCGAACTGCATAGTTACCACAGAGAGATTTTCCTCAGAAGTCGAAGTAACATCTTTGATGTTGGGCGTGGTGCTTACCTCACCTTCAATAATCTTCGTGACCTTGGTCTCGATGTCTTCGGCACTCTACCGTGTGCCGCGCCGCCACCCGTCGCCGAT
>CAZIXY010000342.1:0-3486 GCA_964543315.1 uncultured Desulfobacteraceae bacterium
TTCAGGTGAAGCATTAAGCCGCAAAATGGCGGTAAGCCGGTCAGCCATATGGAAACACGTCGGCAAATTAAGAGAAGAGGGCTATCTTATACAATCCTCTCCCAAAAAGGGGTATCTCTTTGAAAAGACTTCAGAAATGCTTTTGCCTAATGAAATCAGGGATGGGCTTGACTCAAAGATCTTCGGCAAGAGAGATATTGTTTATTATAGTGAGACGGATTCCACCAATACAAAAGCAAAGGATTTGGCAATTAAGGGCGCCCTTGAAGGGACCTTGATTATATCTGAAAAACAGACCAAAGGGAGGGGAAGAAAAAGGAGGAACTGGTTCTCCCCGTCAAGAGGCGGCATTTATACATCTCTTATTTTGAGACCGAAAATATCCCCGAATGAGGCGCCCAAAATAACCCTCTTGACCGCTGTTGCAACAGCTGAGGCCCTGCTTTTTCTCACAGGATTAGACGTCAGTGTCAAATGGCCTAACGACATTCTGGTCAAAGGCAAAAAAATAGCTGGTATTCTTACAGAAATTAGTACTGAAATGGATGCGATCGATTATGTGGTAGTGGGTTTAGGGCTGAATGTTAACACAGGCAATTTCCCGGGGGACATCAAAGAAAAAGCCACCTCCGTTTTCATCGAAACAGGAAAGCCCTTTCCAAGGGTCAGGCTTATACGGGAATACCTAAAATTACATGAAAAATACTACGGGATATTTACAAGAATCGGGTTTGAGCCCATTTTGAATCGGTGGAAGGAATTTGCAGAAATTATCGGGCGCAGGGTCACAGTTGAAATGATCGACAAAAAATATGTCGGAGTAGTTCAAAATATTGATAATGATGGATTTTTGATCCTAAAAAACAAGAATGGTGAGCCTCATAGGATAATTTCCGGGGATGTCGCATTTGTGTAAGGGAGATGTTGTGAAGTATAGAGAGATAACCTTACGAGGCATGATATACGCATCTATGTTTGGTGCAGGAACAGCCGTGGGGGCATATATTATTATTCCCTTGCCACCTGTACCAATTACTCTTCAAACCCTCTTCGCTTGCCTGGCTGGTGCTCTTCTGGGTGGACGCCTGGGGGCATTAAGCCAGGTTGTTTATGTTCTTATCGGTATAATCGGCCTGCCGGTCTTTGCAGGTGGCAAAGCTGGTTTAGGAGTCTTGCTTGGACCTACAGGAGGCTATTTGATCGGGTTCATTGCTGCGGCTTATGTGATTGGGAAACTGATTGAAGCAAAAAGGGAACCGGGTTTTATCCGGATTGTGTTTTCTATGATAGCCGGCATGATAGTGATTTACCTCTTTGGAACAATCCAGCTCTCCTTTATGGCAAGGCTTTCCATTTATAAGTCTGTTTCCGTTGGGGTACTACCCTTCTTGTTCGGGGATGCCCTCAAAATCATTGTAGCGGCACTTATTTATTTAAAATTAAAGGGAAAAATAAGGATCCGGGAACAAATATTATGATTAAAATAGAAAATCTAATTCACGTGTATGACACAAAACAGGAACCGATTCTCAAAAACATAGACGCGGAGATAAGAGAAGGGGACCATGTTGCAATCATAGGACCAAACGGGTGCGGAAAGACCACCTTCATAAGACATCTTAACGGACTTTTGCGTCCTATTGCGGGAGATGTTTGGGTAAACGGGATGAACACTAAAGACCCTCTTACCGTTCACGAGATCAGGAAAAAAGTCGGCATGGTATTCCAGAATGCCGACAGCCAGATCGTTGGCATGAGTGTCGAGGAAGACGTCGCTTTCGGCCCCGGCAATCTTGGGCTGCCTCCCCCGGAAATTCGAAAAAGGGTTGAGGAATCACTTGTGCTGGTAGATATGGAAAGACATGCCAAAAGGGCCCCGCATACACTTTCCAGCGGAGAAAAACAACTTGTTACAATAGCAGGCGTACTAGCCATGAAGCCCGAATATATTGCCTTCGACGAACCCACTACTTCCCTTGATCCCTCTGCAAGCAAAAGGGTTCTTGAAGTCATAAGGAAACTCAATGATCAGGGAATAACCGTAATTCATGTTACTCATGACATGGATGAAATAGTTCATACAGATCGGGTCATTGTAATGAATGAAGGTAAAATACTTCTTAACGAGAAACCCTCAGAGGTTTTCGACAGATTGGAATGGCTGAAGGAGCTTGGCCTTGATATTCCCAAAGTCACCCAGCTTATGTGGCAGCTAAGACGGATGGGAAATGACGTTCGCCCCAATATCTTAACCATAGACGAGGCCTGTCTTGAGCTGTCATCTTTATTCAAGCGTCTCGAAAATCAAACAACTATATGACTGCAAACCGCAATCGCTAACGCCGAAGCAAACTGCGGGGAACGAGCTCGCTGAACATTTTCAGGTCTTTAAAATATGTATAATTTTGGTCAATACATTCCCGTTGAATCCATCATTCATAGGCTGGATCCCAGGGTCAAGATTGCATCCTTAATCGTGCTGAGCATAATGATCTTAAATAGCAAAGCAATCACAGTGGCGATGCTAAGTGTTTTTCTTATTGTTATCATTCCCACCTCTAGATTGACCCTTCGTTGTGTACTGAAGGCCCTCAAGCCTATGGTGATCCTTTTTGTCCTCCTGTTCTTTTTGCATCTTGTTTTCACTGATGGGACACCAATTCCACCGTTTCCTCTGTGGCGTATAACAATAACTTATGAAGGGCTTTTAAGAGGGATATTGATTACATGGCAATTTTTCCTGCTTATATTGAGTGCATCAGTTCTTACGATGACTACATCTCCAACAGAGCTGGTCATTGGCATAGAGAGACTTCTAAGGCCGTTTAAGATTCTTCGCATTCCCTCTCACGATGTTGCGATTATGATATCCATTGCCTTGAGATTTGTACCTGTATTTCTTGAAGAAATCGTCAGAATCAAAGAGGCACAAATAGCAAGGGGTGCAGATTTCAAAACTGGCACTGTGGTCCGGAGGATTAGGGCTATCACGGCATTATTGATACCGCTTGTTATCAGTTCATTAAGGAGAGCAGACGAACTTGCTATAGCGATGGAAGGACGTGCATACAAAAGAGGCCCTCGAACCTATCTGAGGGAATTGCGCATATCCCCGGCGGACTATGCAGCAGTGGCAATTATGATTTTAGTGACAGGTTTTTATATCCTTCAAGATTACCCCTTTCCCGGCATATATGCCCTGCTTTTCTCTTAGAAAATATCAGGGAGTTGCCGTCTTCCACAAATACCTATCTCACTGGGTCTCAGGGCAGGATTATGAGAAATCCGGACCGGGTCTGATCATCACTCAAAGCCCAAAATAATCCTTCACGTCATCCAGAGAAACCCTCTTCATCTCCTTAAGAAACCTGTTCTTGGTCTTCTCGATCCGGTCCAGGGACTCTCTGAATCTTTTAAACGGAATTTCTCCACGGATCAATTTTCCTCTCAATATTTCAATGCTCCCCAGGACCCTCTCTTGATCCC
>CAZIXY010000343.1:0-3463 GCA_964543315.1 uncultured Desulfobacteraceae bacterium
TTTTCCCTTGCAGGGGGACAAGTTGGTTCACGCGTCATGGCTGAAAAGTTGAAGGGTCGGACTGTACGCCGTATATTCGGCGTTGTGCTGCTCCTTTTCACATTTAAGCTCATACAAAGGGCTTTTTTTTAGCAAAGCTCTCCTACCACAGAGAGCAAAACCTTTGCGAAGCCTCTATGAGCCATCCCTGGTGCTCACCAAACGCGCTGTAGCCCATCTGAAGGACTCTATCTATCTGGACGCATTGGCCGGGGCATTCTTTGTGAACTGCAAGAGACTGATGGCTATTGAGACAGCCGGACAGGTCCTTGCCCTTGCACGCGACAATAAGGACTGTTGCAAGAGTCAGCAAAAGAAATTTGGAGTCAGCTGGTGGGCCCAATTGAGTGGTCAGCTCATTGTTGCAGTTTCTTCTTTATTTTCAAAAACGAGCTTTTTCAGATAGGATTTTGAAGCTGTAAAGGCATACCTGGCAAGAACATAAAGCACAACAAAGGGACCGATAAAATTTATGTGATAGCCTCCGGCCCACTCAGGGAGAATGAAAAAGGTCATTTGTCCAAACCTCTCATTCAGCCATGCTGCAGCGAAAAAAGCTGGCCACAAGGAACCCATACCCATTGCCATCAACATGAAAAAGGACCTGCCAAATTCTTCATTAGCAAGCCAATTGATTTTCTTATAGGCCTTCTCATCACCCGATGACTTGGCTTTGAGTGATTGTTCATGATAATAGTGCGTTTTTTTTAGTAACCCTTTGACGTATCTTTCATTAATCCGAAAGGCCGCGAGCAGCGTGAGGTCCCCCAGTGTCACTGCCCAAAGGCTGAGGATAAAAGTTCCTGCCCACCATCCTATGATTGGGTTGTTGAACCATCGGTAGGGAGCGATCAAGACTGGATCAATGGCTTTAAGCCATCCTATGAAAGGATCCATATTGGGGTAAGTCCAAAATAAGTTCTGGTCTCGGCCTTTGCCGAGACCAGAGGTTTTTCCGTAATAGTTTTTCTAGAACGGAGGCACGATACTTCTACCTATGAAGCCTTTTGTCGTGTAACGAATACCGACATAAAACGCGAGAACGATGAAGATAATCCTGAGAACCTTATCAGGTATATATTTTGAGGTCCGTGGTCCTAGCATGGATCCAATGAAAATACCTATCAATTCAGCCCCGATCAGGCCCCATGAAACCATGACCCCTTTACCGACCATATAGGTAAAAATAGAGATGACCATACCAATCAGTACCACAAGGGCTGAGGTTCCGGCCACAAGAAACATGGGAAGTCCAGCAATGGAAGTCAGGAAAGGCACATATAGGAACCCTCCGCCAATCCCAAGAAATGATGCTATTGCGGCGATGAAGATTCCTCCAAGCATCGGGACCCAAGCGGTGAATCCAAATTCCTGTCCGTAAAAGGTAAACTTTATCTTGCCGACGAAGAATGTCAGGATCCATCCAATTATAAGCAAGATATAGGCCACCCATTTTGCCCCGCCGATCAAGTTGACCCAAAGTGCCGAGGCGACAACACAGGCAATTGCAATTATCATGAAAGTCCAAGAGCCTTCGATAATCTTCACGCCTTTCTCTCTGGTATCCACCTTTTCCTTTACAGCCCTCTCATATGCATCTGCAGCAGCCTGACTCTCTTTTTTCTTGGTTGCCCACGCGGGTGTCAACTGATAGATTAGATATGCGCCTATGGCAAAGACTGCGATTCCGAACCATCCCAGGTAGGCCTTGAGAGAGATTTTGCCTGCCGTTGCCACTGGAATAAGCCACGATCCGCCGATACCACCAATGGCCAAGCACAGTCCCAGTGGCGCGACGAGTCTCCCCATCCGGTAGTAGTTGGTGGAAGATATCAAACCTGATAAGCCAACCAGCCACTGATTGGAAACACGAATGGAGTCAGTGAGAAGTTTGTTGACTGGGTTACCCTTGCCAAAAGATTTGGCATAGTCACCGAGGCCGAAAATCGTGATGTGCCCCACCCCGGCCATAATGCCACCAAAGGCTCCCACACTTGAAAAAATCCAGCCAACCCATATTGCCCAAAGCAGCCCTATAATCACATTAGGCTTTGGAGCCCCCGGAATGCCAAAATACCCGGGCTTTTCTCCCGGCTTTATCACCTGCTTGGTCTTAGCTGCAGTTTTCTCATTTTGAAGGCTCTTTTCGATAGCGGCCTTCATCTTGGCAGACATGTCGGGTGGGGTAAGGGAGGGCGTTCCTTGAGCCATTGCCAGGGCGACGAAGGATAACAGAATAAGAGCGGCTGCACCCAAAAGAAAGCTGCGATTTTTCATTTCTAACCTCCTTGTCATTGAAATTAGTCCCCTTCACGAGACTCAAATCGGTCTTACTATCAAGTAACAAAGAGCCTTTTCCCGGTGTGGAAAGGTTCTCTGGGTTTCTTAGAGACAGAAACAATAATGCTTTGCAGAAAATTTGTTTACAATTCGTGCATGAACCCATGTCCATGGGACTCATCACGGGAAATCATCCCTTTATTAATTCCTGTCCCTTGTCTGCTAAGGCTTAACTACCCCGCCCCAAGCGGTCGGGGCATCAATCGGAACTTTTCTTAACGCCGCAAGGGGCGGCGAATTGAACCCTTGTCCGCCTCTGGCGGGCTCGTCCGCCTCTGGCGGATTAAAGAGAGCAGTCAAAAAACAAATGTCAAAGATCGATTCAATAAATAGCCCATCAGCGAAGGTGAGCCCCAGTTAAACCCATTCATTAAGGCCACTCTAAACCTGGTCGAGCGGTGGCAATTCTTTCTTATCGCGAGTTGAGCAAAACCCATTTGAGTTTGCACATACTTAATTAGGAAAATTCTTTGTTAACTTGGTTGGCTGCAGCATAATTATGCTCATATTTTTTATGCTTCAATACAATAATCAAAAAAATGTGTCAAGGAAATAATGACAAATAAAAGAGCATTACGGGGACCCCTGATCCCTCCCAAAGTTCACATTGCCTTGCAGCCCCCTACCTTTCTTTCCCCAGAAAAAGGCCCTGTCAATCTCGTTCCATACTTTTTTATCTACTGCAGCTGCAAGATCACTGGGAAAGGGCCTATCAGCCGAGAAGTCTACATCCGTCTTTTTATCAATCAGGTCGAAGAATCTGTGGGAGTCAAGTTTTAGCCATTCTTTTGCCGCCCTTCCAGACCTGAGCTCCTTGGAGGCTCTAATTATGTCTTTAGGTTCCATTATGAGGCTCCATCCTCTCTTATAAGGCGCCATGCTGATCAGTGAGGGGTTGCCCAGCACGTCCGGATTGACATCAACGATCTTCCCTTCCAGGGGAGCACATATATGCAGTGTTTTCCCCCTCCAGAAAGTACCCAGATAGGATCTCCTGGTTTCAAGACCGTGTTTTTTGCAGCAACTTTTACATCATTATTGATACGCCCCAAGATCTTACAGGTGGAGCCCCACGGGCAAGCCC
>CAZIXY010000344.1:0-3452 GCA_964543315.1 uncultured Desulfobacteraceae bacterium
GCCGTATCGCAAGGTCAAAAGCGGACGAATCAACCCGGACCCGCGCAGGGCCATAGCAAGGCATGAAATTCTCGCATCGGTTGATGACATTTTGCGTGCCGCAACAAACGCTCTCCGCAAAAAGGGAAGGCTGGCCATGATTTATCCATCGGTTCGCCTGGTGGACATACTCGCCCGTCTGAGGAAGTATAACCTGGAGCCAAAGAGGGTCCAGATCAATTACCCTGACATGCAATCGGGTGCCAAATTAGCCCTCATAGAGGCTACATTGGGCGGGAAGCCGGGCCTGGAAATATGCCCTCCCCTCATCGGACAGGGGAACTGGGAAAACTGATGCTATGAGTGAAAAAGAAGAAGTGATTTCATTTTTCCGGTTCCGGGCCTACTCTGAATTCTATCCTCTTGACGGCCTTCCGGCCCAATTTGCCGTTTAACTTTTCTCTAATACTCTCTTCTATGAATTGCAATTCCTGAAGCCATATGGGGTCTGAAACCGTAACCCTCAGCACACCGTTCTTAATCCGGAAAGGCCTGATGTTTTTCGAAATGGCGGCCCCCACGACCTCGTCCCAGTAATTCCAGATATCCGCATCCTTCGGATTAAAAGGCAACGAACCATTGCCAAGCAGATTCCCGATAATGTCTTTTAGTGATGTAAGCGAGTGTTTGTCCTTTTTCATGAGACTGCAACGGCTTTTCAATGAATAATATTCTGCAATAAGACCTGAAAATGATTTTAAAGCTTAGGTTTCATAAATTGAAAAGTCAAGGCAGGGCGTGTATGAGCATTAACTCTTGACGTCGCCATATTTTGTCTATATTCTTAAATTTTAAGTATTCTCAGGCACAATCCGAGAAGCAATCAAATCTTTATATGGAGCAATCACATGGCATGGGATTGGGACAAGCTGCAAGGACAGAGAAAAAGGAGTTCAGGCGGGGGGGGCTCGGACGGCCCCGGAGGCCCTCCTGGTTTTAATGAAGTCGTTGAAAAATTCAAGGGTGCGAAGGGGAAACTTCCCGGCGGAATCTGGATCATCATTATAGTCGTCCTCATCTTTTTTATCGGATCCAGCTCATTTTTTACAGTGGCTGTGGATGAGGTTGGAATCGTACAGAGATTCGGGAGGTATGCAAGAACTTCACCTCCGGGCCTTAATTTTAAACTTCCCAGAGGCATCGAGAAGGTGAGCAAGGTCAAGGTGAAATTTGTCTTTAAGGAGGAATTCGGTTTTAGAACGCTCCAGGCGGGCGTGAAAACCCGCTATGCCTCCGGTTCCGCCTATTTGGGCGAATCCCTGATGCTGACAGGCGACCTGAATGTTGCGGTGGTCCCCTGGATCGTACAGTACCGCATAAATGACCCGTACAAATATCTCTTTAAAGTACGGGACGTCAGGTCCACATTGAGAGATCTGTCTGAATCCACCATGCGTCTCGTTGTCGGTGACAGGAGCATCAATGAGGTCATCAGCAAGAGAGAGGAAATCGCAGCAGAGTCCAAAAAGTTGCTGCAGAAGGAACTGGACGAGGCGGAAACAGGCATCAAAGTAAACACCATTGAGATGAAAAAGACTAATGTGCCCGAGCCGGTTCAGCCTTCATTCAACGAGGTGAATCAGGCCACCCAGGAAAAGGAGAGAACTATCTACCAGGCCAGGGAGGCCTACAACAAGATCATTCCTGCGGCAAAAGGCCAGGCTGAAAAGACAATAAAGGCGGCGGAAGGCTATGCCCTTGATCGAGTAAACCGGGCCAAGGGTGATGCCTCAAGATTCCTCTCGCTCTATGAGGAATATGCGAAGGCGAAGGATGTCACCCGAAGACGTCTCTATCTTGAATCCATTCTGGAAATCTTTCCGAGGATGGGAAACAAGTACATTGTGGAC
Source organism: uncultured Desulfobacteraceae bacterium (assembly GCA_964543315.1). Lineage (GTDB taxonomy): Bacteria > Desulfobacterota > DSM-4660 > Desulfatiglandales > Desulfatiglandaceae > JAFDHL01. Next base: position 1,890 of record CAZIXY010000344.1, read on the forward strand.
GCCGACCAGAAAAACCTTCTCCCCTTACTAAACCTCGGCAACCCCGAAGGAGGCAAAAAATGAAATTCAAGGGCATAATCATACCCGTGATTATTATTTTGATCGCTCTTTTTTCAGCAGCCTATACCGTAGATGAGACCGAGCAGGTGGTCATCACACAGTTCGGCAAGGCTGTAGGCGATCCCAAGACCGATCCCGGTCTTTATTTCAAGATTCCTATCATCCAGCAGGCCAACTACTTTAACAAGAACCTTCTTGAGTGGGACGGCGACCCAAGCCAGATTCCGACCCTGGACAAGACCTACATCTACGTCGACACCTTTGCAAGATGGAAGATAGTTGATCCCCTGAAATTTTTTCAGACGGTAGGAACAGTTACAGGTGCACTGGCCCGATTAGATGATATCATAGATGCGGCGGTACGTAACTTCATAGCCGCCTATCCCCTGATAGAGACGGTCCGGTGGACAAATCGCGAGCTGGATACATTTGAAATCGGCCTCGATAAGATCCAGGAACAAAGAACCGTAGGAAAAATCACCACCGGAAGGCAGAAGATCGTCAGGGGAATCTTGGAGCAGGCCGATCCCAAGTTGAAAGAATTCGGCATCCAGATCGTCGACGTAAAGATAAAACGACTCAACTATGTAGAACAGGTCCGGAAATCGGTTTACGGCAGAATGATTGCGGAAAGAAAACAGATTGCCGAAAAATTTCGCTCGGAGGGCAAAGGAGAGGCCCGCAAAATTGAAGGCAATCAGGAGAAAGAACTAAAAAAGATAACGTCCGAGGCCTACAGGAAGGCCGAGGTGATAAAAGGTAAGGCCGATGCAGAGGCTACCCTCATCTATGCCCAGGCCTTTAACAGAGATCCTGAATTCTATTCCTTTATAAAAACACTTGATATTTACAAGCAAACCATGGGCAAAGACAGTTCGCTTATCCTCTCAACGGATTCGGATTTCTTAAGATATTTCAAAAGCTTGAAAGAAGAATAAGATCAGGAGGCAAAGAATGGTAAGAACCGAGATTTCTCTATTCCTTGAAAACATCCCCGGCGAACTGGGAAAACTGGCAACCATGCTGTCCGAGGAAGGGATCAACATTGATGCCCTGACCATTCAGGATGCTTCCAAATACGTCCAGGAACTCTTCAAGGCAAGGGGAAAATCCCTGAAGAGGATTGCACCGGCAGCCAGCTACGGGTCCATGCAGAAGGATTCTGCTGACTATGCCCTGATACGTATTCTGGTCAACCAGACGGACAAAACAATCGATTTGCTTTCAAGATCGGAATATATCTTTGATATTATGCCGGTCATTGCATTGGAGATTGAAAACAAGCCGGGCACACTGGCTGAAATGGCTAAAAAATTCGGGCAGGAAGGAATCAACATCAACTACGTCTATGGCTCAGCTCTGCCCGATGGGAAAAAATCCCTGTTCATTTTCTGCCCCGAAGACATAGAGCTTGCAGCAAAGATCTTTAAGGACTAAATTTATTAGTTACGTTCAAAAGTGTATGCATCTTGAAGGGCATGGGACTCTTTTTTCAGGAATCGA
>CAZIXY010000345.1:0-3448 GCA_964543315.1 uncultured Desulfobacteraceae bacterium
TTAAGAAAAATCGGACAGCGATTTGAAGGCCTCACGGCGCATAACTTCCACGATCTTGAGAAAGGGAAAAAATACCGCCTTGGTATTGTAGCGGGAGGCGTCCCCTATGCTGTTGTTCGAGATCTATTAGATGAAGAAAAGCGAACGGATATTCCCGTTCTCAAGATCGGGACACCGTATCCTTTTCCGGAAGGTCTGGCCGAAACCTTCATGTCCGCGTGTGAGAAGGTGCTTGTCATTGAGGAGACAGACACACTGATCGAATATTTTTTGAGGGACAGGGAAAAGGTCCTCGGTCGGCTCTCAGGGCATGTGCCTTTACAGGGTGAGCTGGTCCCGCAGGTTATTCACGGCCTGATGAGCAAACTGCTCACTGAACTTCAGTTGGAGCCTATTACGGCAGCAGAAGATAAGGAGGTCTTGGATCTTGTCAATAGCCTTGAATTGCCGGTGCGAAAACCGACTCTTTGTCCGGGTTGTCCTCACCGGGCCTCGTTTTTTGCCATCCGGAAAGGCAGACCAAAGGCGATATTTACCTCTGATATAGGCTGTTATACGCTGGGAATTAATCTGGGCGGCGTAGATACCTGTCTGGACATGGGGGCTGCCATAACTATGGCGTCCGGTTTTTACCACGCCTTTGCCCAGGATCAGGTTGAACAGCCTATTGTGGCAACCATCGGGGATTCCACATTTTTCCACAGTGGAACAGCAGGGCTGTTAAATGCAGTGTACAACGACGCACGTTTTGTCCTGGTTATTCTGGACAACGCGATCACGGCCATGACCGGGATGCAGCCGACCCCGGGGCTTGGCATAAAGGCGGACGGAACCAAAGGCAAGGCAATTACGCTCGAAAGGGCGGTTGCCGGTTGTGGTGTTGAATTCATAGAAGTCGTTGATCCCTATGACATCAAGGCCATGTCGGGGATGTTGAAAAAGGCTACCAAATATGTAAAGGATCCGGCAGGAGGCATTGCAGTCATTATCGCTCGTCATCCCTGTGTTATTGCATACAGGAAGGAGGCCATCCCCGAGCCCAAGAAGGTGATGGTGACGGATGATTGTGTGGAATGCAATTTCTGTATTGAACGGTTTGAGTGCCCCGCCCTTTACAAGGACGAGAAACTGGGACACACGGCTGTTAACCAAATCCTCTGCACGGGGTGCGGTGTGTGCCTGGAAATCTGCCCCAAGGGGGCTATTGTGGAAAAAGATTCGAGGGATTAGATGGAGACTGTAAATATTGTTTTAGGCGGATTAGGCGGCCAAGGGATTTTGTTCATGACCAAGGTGCTGGCTCAGGCCGCACTCAAAAAAGGATTAAAGACCATGGGGGCGGAGACCCATGGCATGGCCCAGAGGGGTGGTTCCGTTATTTCCCACCTCAGGCTCGGGGATGTGAAAAGCAGCCTTGTGAGAACAGGTTCCGCTCATTATCTTCTTGCCCTGGAAGAGAACGAGGCCTACCGTAACATCCCTTTTCTTGTCAGGGGCGGGAGCCTCTATGCCAATGCACAAACAGAGCTTTTTCCCAGGCCTGAAGTGAAGCCTTATCTGGACAAAATGGGAATTGTATACCGGTCTGTGCCTGCCGAGGAGATAGCCATGAATCTGGGGGCCCCCATGTCCTCCAACCTGGCCCTGCTCGGTTTTTTCTCCGCCTTCCGGGAAGGCCCGATTAAACATGAAGAAATCCGTGATACAATAGACAGGGTAAGCCCTGATCGTTTTAAGGAGATAAATTTCAAGGTCTTTGATGCCGGTTTTGAAGAGGGCTCAAAAGAAAGGTCATAAGACAGGTAAGTCATGATCCGGGCCGGGGAAAGAGTAGCTGGCATTATACTTGCCGCAGGGGAGTCAACCCGGATGGGTAGTCCGAAGCAGTTGCTTCGCGCAGGCGGAGGAACTCTTCTTGAGCGCATAATCAATGAAGCATTGAATTCTGACCTGGATGAGGTAATCCTGGTTTTGGGCTATAAGCATGAGGAGATTCGGGCAACACTGGGACAGGCGCTTGAGAGGCCACGTCTTAAGGTTATCGTAAACAGGAATTACAATAATGGCATAAGCTCTTCTATTATAGCCGGGTTGGCTGAGGCAGAAGAGAGTAACGATTACGTCATGATTCTTCTGGCGGATATGCCCTATGTAGACGCCAATCTGATTAATCTTTTAATCCGACGGTATATGGGTTCCCGTCTTCCCTTAGGGGCCATCAGTTTAAAAACAAAACGAACTCATCCTGTTATATTCAGCCGCAAATTATTTCATGAACTCCACAATCTAAAAGGGGATGTGGGGGCAAGAAACCTCTTTAAAAAATACGCAGATCAGGTCTGTCTTGTGGAGCCCGAAGGGTTTTACGACGACAGTGACATTGACACGCCTGAGGACCATTCTAAACACGGCAAAATACTTGAAAGTATATGAATGTTGCGGATGGCTTCGCCTTTTACCATTCGTCCTCAAGAACCGGAATATTCATTGCCCTGAGCACCTCGTTGAGCTGCTGACCGGTGATTGCTCCCTCATCCAGCAATATTGCACCGATCGGCCTGTGTTTTTTCAGCTCAATATCTTCTGTTATTTGGATCCTCATTGCCTCAAGAAGGTCAACTGCCGTGATAAATCCTTTCTCTATTGCTACAGCTCCGAATCTTTTTTGTTCTTTCTTCATAATCCCTCCATTTTATCCTATTATTCCAAACCGAATCTCACTAATCAAGGTCTCTGTATCTGTCTTTAGAGGTCCTTTGGACAAGCATGATTTATTGTGGGGGGATGTCGGCAATTCTTAACTGTTTGCTATGGAAGAATTAGGCTTTTTTCGTTTTCCGAACCGGCTGTGGCTTTGGATAAGCTTACACCATAGCGATTATCCACCCTGCGATCTCGCCATCTATCCTGAAGGCCGACACATTTATTTGTCTTCCTCCGGATTTAGTGGTAACGGATACAATACTCTTTCTTAACTCCTTTCGGACGATGACTTTCTTGAGAGAGCCGACTATCTTGGCTTTTTCATCTTTTGGAAAGAGGTCTGTAATCGGTTTATTTAGCAACTCCTTCAGAGATTTTTTCATCATATCAAGGGCCATAGGATTTGCACTGAGTATCTTTATGTCTTTGTCAACGACAATGATTCCTATTCCCACACTTTCTATGATTGCAAGTTTGTAATTCAAAAGGCCAATCAATTCCTCCGTTACTTCTCTTGGGTGCAGACTCCCTGGGTCCATGACGTTGCGGTAAGGTGTGAGGTTGACCGGGTCATTTTCTATGCCGTCAAGAAATTTGTTGATTTCAGCCTTCATTATCTCCATAGGGGCTTTGGCGATATAATAATCAGCCCCCAAGTTTTTTATGTCGTCCAGCTGCTCTAATAATGATCCTGACATTGCTATAATATGGAAAGGACGCTCCGGAAATTTAACGGCTGCATATT
>CAZIXY010000346.1:0-3430 GCA_964543315.1 uncultured Desulfobacteraceae bacterium
TTGCGAATTCATAGCTACCTTTTGGGACCTCATTGCTTTTCGCTCTCAAAACCGTAATGACTCGTTTTTTCGTATCAAAGGTCGCTGCCGACTGTTTCACAAGAGGGTGAAGGGGCATTATGAAGACCGCTTCGGGATGTTGCGAAGCGCACTCGGAATCGAATGTAATAAGGAGATGAGGGTTCCCCCCCTTGAGCCAGTTTTCCCATTCGCGATAAACGGTCGTGTTCTGACGTGGAATCTTCCGGAAATCTTGCAACAGGTTGCTTCTGGCTTCTTGGGATAGACGTAGCGTTTTAAGCGATTTTTCGCCAAGAATGAATTCCTGATCTCTGCCGCAAGTGCGCTGAAGGTAAATCGTAATAAGCCTTCGTATCGATATAGGGGACAGCCAATAGCTCGATGCTTGTTCGATTTCCCGCTTTATCTGATCTTGAGGCAGACGGATACCAAACAGTTCGAGTTGTTTCTGTTCAAGTTCGTCCTGTTCCTGTATCAGCCTGATCTTGTTGTCCGCCAGTTGTTGAAGCTGCTCTCCGCGTTCTGTTTCGCTCAAGGAGAAATTTTCCGCGATGCTGCGAATCTATCTGGTGACTTCCCCGAGTATCTCCTCGCCTCCACCAAGGGCGCTGTTGAACACACCAATCCGCACCAGGCACCGCTCGTAGATATCCGCATCGACCGTACCCGGCGTGATCAAATTGAAAATGGTAAAGCGGAGGCTTGAGATACAGGGATACCAAGTTGAAGCAAAAGGCGATCCTGTGGAGGCTTTGGATTTGGTTCGCTCCAAGCCTGACCGGTTCGATCTGATCATCACGGACATGACCATGCCGAACATGACAGGCGATAAACTTGCCAAAGAGATTTTGAGCATTAGTCCTGATGTGCCGATTATCCTTTGCAGCGGTTTCAGCGAGAAGATTAATGCCGAGAAAGCTGCGGCGCTGGGTATCCGCAAATATATTAATAAACCGCTGGATATGTCCGATTTTGTGGTGGCTGTGCGCAAGGTGCTTGATGAGGCAAAGGGCTCTTCTCAACAATGATTATCCGAACATGGTGTATCTCAGAGCCAATTTTGTAAAGGATACCAGATCAAAGCGAAACTTGGTATTGGTGTCTAATAGGTCCGTGATGATGTAAGTAATGGAACGAAGAACGTGTTTTCCGAAAGTTATGTATAATAGCACTCAATTCTGTTTTAAACGGAATTCAGGACGGACTTAAAAAAAGAAACAGCAAAGTTACCTTGGTGGGATTTGGAACATTTAAAAATATATATCGCAAAACCCGAATGGGTAGAAATCCCCAAACAGGTGAAAAAATCAAAATAAAAGGACGGAGCGTCGTTACTTTCAAACCAGGCAAGAACCTTCACCATGTTCTTCAAAGAATCGAAGGACATTATATTAGAGGATATGGAGATCGTAGCAGTAAATCCGAAGTTTATTTGCTAGAGGGTGCTGTCGAGGAGGCAAACTCGTTGCTGAAAAATGACGACGAAGCTCAGGAAAGATTAGATTCGGTAGCAAGAATAATAAAGGGTTTTGAGACACCTTATGGCATGGAACTTCTCGCAACAGTGCATTGGGTTGCCAACAAAAACTCAAACATCGCTCAAAATCCCGACCTTGTTGTTAATGAAGTTCAGAAATGGAGTCCCAGAAAAAATTTATAATGCGGCCTGAACATATTATAAAGGCTTTCAGCCGATTAAAACAGCAAAATTGGCTAAACGCTGCTTAAGCCTCTAAAACAGATGAGTCAATATCAAATGGAAAATGCTTAGGTTTTCAGTTTCTATGAATTGAACGTTAAAGATTGTAACCGGAATATCGCTTCGCTCAACTCCGTTTACAATCTTTAACGTTAACCTGTAAGAATGGCATGAATTATAATTTTTTGCGGCCGCGAGAGAGTTCCTTGAGCTTAGAAAGGTCTCCAGCCACAATGGCTTCTTTTTTGGCACGGGACCAGCGTTTGACCTGCGCTTCGCGCTTCCGGGCATCGGAGAAGTTCTCCAGTTTTTCGGAATAGAGGGGGGCTACAGGGGGATCCAACTGGGTGGTTCGGCAGGCTTTGCCTGAGCAATGGTCTTTGTACCGTTGATCCAGATCTGTAGTTGATCCGATGTATAGTTGACCGGATTTAAGGCGGAGGATGTAGAACCAGGCAGTCATGGCTTTTACTTTCAGAGAAGATTGGCCCTTCGACGGGGCGCAGGGCCATTCGATGCGAAAAGAGCTTCCTGATCAGAATCCGATCGGCCGTAGGTCATGAGTAAGAAAAGGGTGCCATACCATGATGGCCACCCTTTTCGCATCGAATGGCTCCCCACTTTGGACAACTGCAAGAACCTCTCGGATTCATTTCAATACAAGTCTAAGTCCCTGAAAAAAGAACCTTCTTTGAAGGTCAAAAAGAAAAACCCTCCTCGGCCACACCCCTTTCATATCGCAAAACAGTTCCAACAGCAATTGGAAACCGGATCGGTTAACAAGGCCGATCTGGCCCACCAACGTGGCATGAGCCGGGCACGTGTCACGCAGATCATGAACCTCCTCAATCTCGAATCCAGGATAAAAGAGGAAATCTTAAATATGTCCAAATCCGAACAAAGGTATTTCACGGAAAGAAAGCTTCGAAAAATTGCCGGGCTTTCATCATCGACAAAACAGATGCAGGCATTCGACCGACTGAAATCCGGTATCACAAATACTTGCGCAAAGGAGGTGTGCGATGAAAAAAATAGGCATTTGCAATAATAAAGGGGGGGTCGGCAAAACCACGATTTGTTTTTGCCTTGCGGGGGCGTTGGCTGAAATGGGAAAAAAGGTCCTGTTAGTCGACATGGATCAACAGGGATCCTTGAGCTCCTCATTCCTTCCCAACACCAATGACCTCCCATTGGTTATCACGGATGCCCTTCTCAACAGACAAATATCCCTTAAAGACGCGATTGTCAGAACAGCTTTTGAAAACATCGACATTGTTCCCTCCAATCTCAGCCTGAGCAAGATTGAAAGCGAGCTCCTATCAGACAGGGATTCCCACTATTATCTTGCCGACAGACTGAAGGAGGTTGAATCGGACTATGATTTTATCCTCGTGGACGCGTCTCCCAATCTGGGTTTGGCAACCTGGTCGATATTTACAGCTTCAGATGGGGTCATCATTCCTATGGAGGCCCAGGATTACAGCGTCAAAGGCACCGGATATGTCCATGGGGTTATCGAGAAAGTCAGGAGACGCGCTAATCCCAAGCTCAGCATTTTGGGTTATTTTATCAACCGTTACGATGGCAGGAGACGGATTGAGCAGGATTATAGGGTCACCATTGAGAAAAAGCTTGGTGAAAAGGTTTTCAAGCAAGCCCTGAAGGACTCAGTCAAGTATGTCGAGGCCGTGACAACGGGAAAACCGATCA
>CAZIXY010000347.1:0-3423 GCA_964543315.1 uncultured Desulfobacteraceae bacterium
ATAAAAGGGCTGCCGTGATAGAGGCTAAGATAAATTTGTCTCTCATTGTGCTGCGTGGAAAGGTTCCGGTAGGGCACTTTTGGCCTGTGCCATGAAAAGCATTATTTTAGATATAATATGCTAATTTGGCATGGTTCCTGCATATTTAACTTCACACCGAATGTGTCATGGAGTGAAGAAATGGAAGAAAAAATGATCGAAACCGGTTTCCAGCAATCCCGAAACATCGAGGCCCTGAGCATCTTAGCCGGTGGCATTGCGCATAATTTTAACAACCTGCTCATGGGGATTCAAGCAAACGTGTCCTTGATGCTTTTTGAAATGGATTCCGATCATCCCTATTACAAAAGGCTGGAGAGCATCACAAAACTGGTTCAAAGCGGATCCAAACTCAATAGTCAGCTCCTCGGGTATGCAAGAGAGAGGAAAAAAAAGGTCAAGCCTATACGACTGAACCAGTTGCTGGAAGAGACGCTTGACAGGTCCACGTGCACAAAAAACAGCATCCAGGTCCATCTTGAGCTTGCTGATGACTTATATGAAATATTTGGAGATCATGGGCAAATTAAACAGGTCCTGTGGAACCTGATCGTCAATGCTCTTGACGCTATGCCCCAGGGTGGCGATCTTTTCTTTGGGACGGTAAATGTGACTCATGAGGATATGGATGGCAGGCCTTATAAGCCAAAGCCGGGAGACTATGTATTATTGACTGTTATTGATTCAGGAATGGGAATGGACAAGGAAACCATGGGACACATTTTTGATCCTTTTTTTACAACAAAGGGTGTTGGCAAGGGTACCGGTCTAGGATTGTCTTCCGTTTACGGCAGTATAAAAGCTCACGAAGGATACATCGATGTCTATTCAGAGAAAGGGAAGGGGACTGCGTTTGAGATCTATCTGCCGGCTTCAAGGAAGAAAGTTACAGAAGAAAATGACTTAGACGTAGAAGTTATAGCGATCAAGGACCCGATTGACCTTTCAGAGAGGGACTAAGCATTTCCCGGTTAAGCCTACCTTTTCCACACGGTCATACTCATTGTCACAATTTTTAAAATGTGTCAATATTTTGACATTCTTCGGATTATAACCCTTTTATCTTGCCTACTGCAAAAGACACAACGATTCCCAATTTCTTGCTTTAAATCATCACGTAACATGCTCGCTAGTTCGTTTATGTTTCCCTTTTCGTCATATGTCATTATTCTGAAATTCCTTAGAGTTTGCCCAAATGAAGCATGCCAAGTATTCCCATAAACGTCAAAAAAATGTCTTTTCTCCCGGTTCAACCACGCACATCTAAATGTATCTCCTTTAAATAATTAATTCAGAACAAAAAAAGGTGGCACGTCCTTTGCTTCAATTTTTAGATATATTTTTTAGAGAGACTTGTCAGCAGGCCGTCTGCGGGAGTGACGGGAAATTGGACTTTCAACTTACACCGCAAGATAGTGACAGAGGCCGTGTTGCAACGCTCCCTCGTGGAGCTTTTATGCACTTGTCAAAGGTCAGGCTGATAGAGTTACTGGTGAAGACTCGTGGCTGTTGTTAAAGAAAAAAAGCGTCAGTGGATTTTAGTGGCGGGCGCCAGACCCAATTTCATGAAAATTGCTCCGCTCATACGTGCAGTACATTCGCATAACAAAAATACGAACGGCGGAGATATTTATCCGTTCCTTGTCCACACCGGACAACACTATGACGTGAATATGTCGGAGTCCTTTTTTAGGGATCTTGAGATACCCGAGCCCGACGTTCATCTGAATGTAGGCTCGGGGAACCATGGAGAGCAGACTGGAAAAATCTTGATGGAATTCGAAAAAATCCTCCTCAGACAGCGACCGGATTTAGTGGTCGTGGTGGGAGATGTTAACTCCACCCTCGCGTGTTCCCTGGCTGCGGCAAAACTTCACATCCCCCTTGCCCATGTGGAGGCAGGGCTCAGGAGCTTTGACCGCCGGATGCCTGAAGAGATAAATCGAATCCTCACGGATGCCATATCGGATTACCTGTTCACCCCTTCACCGGACGGGGACGAGAACTTATTGAAGGAGGGTGTTGGCCCGGAAAAAATTTTTCTCGTTGGAGATATCATGGTCGATAGTCTTCTGTGCAATCTTGCAAAAGCGAGGAAATCGCCCATTTTAAAAAAACTCGGCCTTAGAAAAAAAATATCAAAGGATCACCGTCAGCTAACCAGTGATTACTGTGTTTTGACCCTTCACCGACCGAGCAATGTGGATAATAAGGATTCTTTTCTAAGGATAATCAGCGCACTTATTGAGGTATCCAAACGGATCCCTGTTTTGTTCCCCGCTCATCCTCGAACAAGAAAACGAATTGAAGGTTTCCGGTTGCAGCATCACTTTATTGAGTTGACTGATCATAGATCACAAATCACAAGTAACGGACTTTACCTTGCGGACCCCTTCGGTTACTTGGATTTTTTGAATCTCATGGCCAATGCCAGGATTGTTTTGACTGATTCCGGGGGGATCCAGGAAGAAACGACGGTATTGAATATTCCATGCATAACTTTGAGAGATACAACTGAAAGACCTATTACTTTATCCGAGGGGACTAATGTACTGGTGAAGGATGATCCGCAAAAGATTGTGGAGGAAATTGAAAAAGTCCTGGCAGGAAACGGACGAAAAGGCCGCTGCCCAGGTATCTGGGATGGAAATACGGCAGAACGAATCGTTAAAATTTTGGCGGAAAAGTCAAAAAAAGACACCAATTTGAGGAAACAATCCCGTTTCATGAGATGAAAAAACTTTGTAAAAAGCCAGTGCGTACTTGTTATTCCAATTTATTGAATTGAAGAGGAAAGAATATCAAATGGACACAAGGGAGGAGATTGGAAGAGGCGAAGTACTCTTTTCAAGTGGAAAAATCGAAGCGGCAAAGAATGTCTTCGGGCAAATTGCTAAGTACGATCCCGACAATTTAGAGGCTGTCAACAACCTCGGGGCCGTCTGTTATACGTTGGGAGATGTGAAGGCCGCGGAAGGTCATTTTCTAAGGGCGCTTGAAGTCAAAAAGGATTATGCCGAAGCTCTCAATAATATCGCAATCTTGTGCCAGGATGGAAATCGATGGCATGATGCTGCCCTGTATCTGGAAAGATTGGTCTCGGCACATCCGAAAAATACGGATGCCCTTCACAGACTCGCGACAGCGTACCTGAAGACGGGTGACACTGAGAAAGCGAGGAAAACTCTTTCACAATCCTTAGATGTGGAACCGGATCAGCCAAAAATCAGGGAGGCCCTAAATACTATTGCGGCAAAGACAGCGTTCCCGGAGAAATCGATTGACGGAAACCCGATCAAAATCCTTTTTGTTCAGGATTCCCCGTGCATACGTAATTATAAGATGGCCACAGCTTTGGGATCCATCGGGCATGAGGTTTCACTG
>CAZIXY010000348.1:0-3420 GCA_964543315.1 uncultured Desulfobacteraceae bacterium
CCAGGTAACGCAGGGAGTGGTCCTGTAACAAATCAAATTCTTCCCGGCGCACGTCCTGCCTTTGTTTTGGACTATCGTCTTTCAAACTATTTTCCTTTCCCAGTAACAAACAGTCATATAACACTCTCGAAGAGACTCCATTGCAGTATAAAAGGTGATGCGAACTTGAGAAGAGTGCCGTGCCGAGCCCCTAAACTTCATCCTTAAGAGAGGCGAAGGCATTGGATTCTTCAAAAGGTCGCATCTTTCGGATCAAAAATCCTCCGCCCCGTGCCGCGGCCCGAGTCGCGGTCTGCATTGCAACGCACAAATGGTATCCACTCTCTTCCTTTGCAGCAGGCCAGCAGCGAGGGCCGCTCGCAACGTAGGAGCAGATGCGGCCTGGAGAAGAGTGCCGTGCCGAGCCCCCTAAACTCCATCCTTATGAGAGCCGAAGGCATGGTGCTCCAAAATATTCGGAGAATATGGAAAACTGGATTCTGTGTCAAGGGCTTATCAAGTAACCCTAAACACCCCTTTTCCTACTACTGCACTTGAATGATCAATAAAAAGGATTACTTTTATTCAAGAACATTTTCTTCAAGGAGCAACATCATGTATGAGCAGGGACCCATCAGGCCTCCCAGTGAAGCATCCAGTTTATTGGTTCGTGTGACAAGGAATTGCCCATGGAACAGGTGTCTCATGTGCCCGGCATACAAAGGCACAACCTTTTCCAGAAGAAAGGTTGATGAAGTCAAGGAAGATATTGACAGGATGGCTGAGGATCATGGCCGCTGTCTTGAAAGGGTGTCATCCGCTTTCCTCCAGGACGCTGATACCCTCATTATACCCACCGCGGAGATGTTGGAAATAATTGAATATCTCAAAATAAAATTCCCCAATATCACAAGGATAACCACCTATGCCCGCGCCAAAAGCATGAAGAAAAAAAGTGTTGAGTCCTATAAAGCGCTCAAGCGGGCCGGCCTGACGAGAATCCACACGGGAATGGAAAGCGGGTCCGCCAAAGTGCTCAAAATGATACGGAAGGGGTCCACACCGGAAGACATATTGACCGGGGGCATACGTGTTATGGAGTCGGGCATTTCCCTTTCGGAATACATCATGCCCGGGGTAGGCGGAAAGTCCCTGAGCAAGGAACACGCCCTTGAGACGGCCAGACTTCTCAATACCATCCGGCCGGACTACATCAGGGTGCGTACCTTTGCCATGCATCCGGAATCGCCCATGCAGAAGATGGTTGAAGAGGGGACCTTTTTTCCGATGAGTGACGAGGAAATCGTGGCCGAGATCCGATTGCTGGTTTCAAACCTCGATGAAATGCACTCCTATTTCAGGTCCGGCGATTTCAGCCTCAACCTCTTGATGGGGGTCGACGGATATCTTGACAGCCAAAAAGACAAGATGCTGCAAGAGATAGACGCCTATCTTTCTTTGAGCAAAAGGCAGAAACAGGCCTATTCTCTCTTGCATCGATCAGGACACTACTTTCAGAACCTCGATGATCTTGTCAGGGACAAAAGGGCGTTGGAGCACATATCCGGTGAGATTGAAAAACTGGAGACTAACGGCAAGGACGCTTTTAACGACTATATCCATCATCTTATGTCCTACCAGCTGCCCCAACCGCAGACCAACACCTGGACATAGGCATCATTTTCCGTCCGGTACCGCGACAAGCCTTTCTCTCGTTGGCGGGTCGTGAGGATTCAAAATTGGGGATTATCCCTCCATCCCCAAAAGAAAATCTATTGCCCTTTCCAGATGTGTGACGGTACTGCACTCCTTGGCAAGATAACAGTAAGGCAGGTATCTATCCATTTCGGAATCCCCCGTGCCCCAGAAGGTTCGAGGTTCCGGGTTAAGCCAGACAATCCTCTTGGCCCTTTCCTTCATTAACTTCAGAATATCCGTTTGAGGGTTCCCGTAGTTATTTCGGGCATCACCCAAGATCAAGACTGTCGTCTTATGACTGACCTCATCAAGCCATTTTGTTTTGAAATCCAGAAATACCTGCCCGTAATTTGTTCTTCCCAACTGAATACCCAGACCATTACCCCTCTTAAGTCTCACGATCGCCTCTTCAACCTCATATTCCTCAAACACATGAGCGACTTCCACAAGGTTGGAGCAGAAAATGAGTGAGCTGATCTCGGCCACTACCTCGTTGAGGCTGTAGAGAAAAAGGAGCATGAAATGTGATACCGCTTCCACGGAACGACTGACATCGCACAGCGCCATGATGTCCATCCGGTCCAATTTTTTGGCCTTCCACCGTGTATCGAAAAGAAGGCCCTGATAGGCAACGCTTTCTCTAAGAGTTTTTTTAACATCCAACCACCCTCGCCTCGATCTCTTTCTTCTCCTTGAATGGACGTTTTTCAGGCGTTTGACCATCTTTCGTATAATGACATGCATTCGATGAAAGTCACGCTGCTCCAAATTGGACAGTTTCATATGCCTCAGGTATCTTTCGATGATCTCCTCCGTTGCAGTCCCTGCAAACATGGAAAATTGTTGCTCGACGAAATCCCTCACATTTTCAAAAAGGATGTCTTTTGCGGCATTCAATGCCTCCGCCTTTTGCCTTGAGAAAGGGCTTTTTGCGTTATTGAGCTTTCGGATATCCCGAACAAGTCCCTCTTGTCCCATGGCCTGAAGAATCCTCTGGATGTAGAGGCTTTTTTGGGTGAAGAACCAGATTGTATTGATCTCTATGTCCTGAGTCGCCTCCCTCATGGCCACGGATAGGCCCGCGTTGTCTCCGGAGAAAAGCATACGGGTAAGAGGGGAGTCTTCTTTTCCGGGCTCCAGTGCCGGTTTCAAAAAGGAGTCCGATTTTTCATCTGAAAATCCGTCAAGGGAAAAAACGTTCAAAACAGGTGTCGAAAATCTCCTTTTCATGCTGGGATTTTGCCAGGGTTGCGGACAAGGAATCTTTTAGACGCTCCCTGTCGCTATAGCCGGTGAGACATGCCGCGTTCATGGCGTCCATGCTTTCCGATACGGATATCCGCACACCGGAACCCCGCAGTGCGACAATCAGATTCTGCAGGACCTTGTCCATCTTTTCAGCCTCGAACCTCCTTTTTGGCCTTCTCTGTCATGTCATGGATGTGTCCCCGCACAATCTCCACATCGTCCTCGAATTTCAGAAAGATATTCAGTGTGTCTTTTACAAGATCAGGCTCCAGTTCCTTTGAATGGAGGAGCACCAGGACCCTTGCCCAGTCGATTGTCTCACTTATGGATGGAACTTTCTTCAAATCCAGATTCCTCACCTGCTGTATAAAAGAAACCGTTTGAACTCTGAGTATTTCGGTGAGATCCGGTACTCTTACCCGAATTATATCTCCTTCAAGTTTGACGGACTCGTAAAAAGTCCGGCAATCCCGCAAAGCGGGAGGGTGAGGGTGG
>CAZIXY010000349.1:0-3367 GCA_964543315.1 uncultured Desulfobacteraceae bacterium
CAGGCACAAAAGGTCCACCGCCCCTTTGACTTTCATTGTGTATGGCGGCGGCAATAAGCTCCTTCCCCGTGCCGGTTTCTCCAGTGATATGAACCGGATACTGGTTTCCGGCCATATCGGTTATCTGTCTGTAAATTTTGAGCATTTTGGGGTCCCGGCCTATCAAACCGGCGAAACCCTCGAGATCCCCGACCTGTATTTTAAGGCCGATCAGGTCGGTAACGTCGCGGAAGGAGGCGATTACGCCCACCAAAGCACCCACTTCGTCGCTCATTATGTTTATGGTCATTTCAAGGCGCCGAGTCTCCCCTTTTTTGGTAATGATATTAATAGGATAGGAAACCTTTTCAAAATAGTTCGGAGAACCTTCGTCAAAAAGGCATCTGGCGCCGCACAGAGGGCTGCCAAATGCGTCATGGCAGTCCTTTTCAAGGACCTCTTCCCTGCTGTAGCCTGTTATTTCCTCAGCAGACCTGTTGAAAAATAGAATTCGTCTGTCTTTATTGTGGGCTATGATTCCCTCATCCAGGTTGTCAAGGATATCTCCCAGGCTTTTTATAACGATCAGGTCTTGATACAGTTGATAAAGCTGGGATTCGGCGAGTTCTTTGAACCTCAAGATAAGATCTTCAAAACGTTTTTCATATCTATTTTCCTTTGAATCGAGTACGCAGATGGTGCCAAAGACCTCACCATCAGGCCAGAGAATGGGAAAGCCCAAATAGGAAATCATTCCCAATTTTATGTCGGGGTTTTTATGCCATTTTTTGTCTTTCAAGGCGTTTGGAACAAGAAGTTTTTCTTTTCTCTTGATGACTTCCTCACAGTAAAGACCGGCCAGGAGCTCTTTTTGCCCAACCTTGTAAGGGTTGCTTTTCGATGCACTTGCGCTAAAGACTTTTATATAGGGATGATCGACTTTCATAATGAGGGCAGAAGGAACATGGATAATCTCCGCCATTGTATCCACAATCTTCTTCCAGCTATGGATGATTTCATTCGATATACCGATGTGGTCCTTTCCTGTACCCTCTTCCTTTAAAAGGTTCCAGGGTGGGTATTGAGCATTTGAAATTTTGTCTTTGTGAGTTTTCATCTATGGGGGACCTTATTCAGCACCAGTTTTTTCGGCCTGATTGCTTGGGATAATGATTACTTTTTATGAGTCTGCTTAGAGATGCTTCTAAATCGCACGACTATTTTATTGGGATTGTTACAAATTAGACTTGAATAGTCACCCATTTTTGTTGATCCGCAGGACCACGATATCCCGGAGTGGTCAGGGAGGCTGTCGGAAAAACCGATTTTCCCACAGCCTACTAAACAAAAAAAAGGGGAATCGCTAAATAATGTCATTCTATTTGAGCGATGCCCCATAAAACACAAGGCTAATCCCGCGAAATCAGTTTCAACTCAGTTGACAGTTATTTTCTTGGTTTCGCTTTTCTCGTCCTTCTTAAGTATGAGTTTAAGGATACCGTCTTTATAAGTAGCATCCACCTTGTCCGTTTGAACCTTCTCAGGAATATGAAAGCCTCGCTGGAATGATCCATAGGATCTTTCTATTCGGTGATAGTTCTCACCTTTATCTTCTTTTTCCTGTTTCTTTTCACCCTTTACGGTCAGGACACCATCAGAGAGGCTTATGTCGAGATCCTTGGCATCAATACCGGGTAGTTCTGCTGTTAAGATATATTCTTTTTCATTTTCGGAAATATCGAAAGCAGGCACCCAGGTTCTCTCCTCATCAAGAAGCGCCGGATAATCCCAGCCTTCAAAAAAGCGATCAAAAAAACCTCTTTCGAGTACAAACGGAAATGTTTTTGGAATCAAACCTAACATCCTCGTCATTTTGTCCACCTCCTAATGTTTAATATGGTATCTGGTGGAAGTACTTCCTGTTCGCGCTTGTTTCTAATTTAAGCATTACATGTACTAAGTCAAGAGGGGCAGGACTCAGGCAGCGGTCTTTTCTTTTTTCAGGATTTCGCCACGTGTGCTGAGGACTATCTCCTCCATGGGAATATCCTTTCCAGCGGCATCAAGGGCTCTTTTGACGATCATGGGCATACCCGAGCAGCAGGGAACTTCCATGATAAGGGAGGTGATACTCTTGATTGCGGCGGACTTGAATATTTCCGTGAATTTCAGGATGTAGTCTTCAACATCATCAAATTTAGGACACCCTACCATGACCACCTTCCCTTTGAGAAAGTCCCGGTGGAAATTAGGGTAGGCAACCGGTGTACAATCTGCCGCAATCAAGAGATCAGACCCTTTCAGAAATGGGGCGTTCGGCGGCACCAGGTTTATCTGAACAGGCCAGTGGGAAAGAGTTGATTTGGAACTTGGCGGTGACTCCTTGTCCGTTGTCTTTATTCCTGAAAACATTGGAATGAAGGTCTGTACCTGGGTGGAGGGACAGCCGCAGGCAAGTGGAAGCTCAACTTGCTTTTCTGCTTGCTCTTTATCTTTTAAGTAAGCCTCTACCGCTTCTTCATCGAAGTCCTCTGCCTCGCGTTCCACTATGGTGATGGCGCCGTTGGGACACTCACCCAAACAGGCCCCCAAGCCGTCACAGTAACTCTCCGACACGAGACGGGCCTTACCGTCAATGATATCTATGGCCCCTTCGGCGCAGCCCGGAACACACTGGCCGCAGCCATCACACAGTTCTTCATCAATTTCTATTATTTTTCGCATCACTTTCATGGGTTTTTCCTTTTTAAATTTTTATTCAAAAGCACTTTCTTAGCCAAACTCCTGCCGCTTTCGGTCAAAAAAGATTTCCCGACAATACCTTCCAATGTCTCAGGATCCAGTGGTCTTTTTTCGTGCTTTTTTTCTAAGTTCGTCAACATATCGGCATCGTAAAGGCTCTTGAAATTTACAGTCTCTTTTTCCCTTGGATGATGGTGATGACCGACAATATCGCAGACCTCATCTATCAGCTCTTCCTTTGCCCCGAGCCTGTTCAGAATTTCCCGTGCTATTGGCGGTCCCTCCTCCTGGTACTCGGAGGCAGTGCTGTCGTGTTTTCGCTCGCCTTCTTTTATGCCTATGTCATGCAGATATGCGGCGCACAGGATAACGGCTAAGTTGCCGCCTTCCTCCCTGCCTATCTGCTCGGCATATCTGGCCACTCTGACGGCATGTCCGATCCTCTTGAAATCCTGTTTGAGATACCGCTTCATCTCAATAGCAACCCTGTCCTTTAAGAGGTCTTCTTTCTGGGCAAGGAGTTCGGGCGGAAGGTTTCCTATGCACTGCTCGGCATATGGACAGTAAGAGGCACAGCCGAAATCGAGGTTGGGATTGAGGAAGCGGTGGCCGCATTTTGGGCATTTGCGGGTAGGATCATCCTTGA
>CAZIXY010000350.1:0-3354 GCA_964543315.1 uncultured Desulfobacteraceae bacterium
AATCTGGCGCTGGCCCGGGCCTTTAATTCTTATTGTCCCCATTGTAAGAATTATAAAAGTTCTCATGGGATCCCGTATCGCGGACAATATATACAAATTTCTGTCTTATTGGGGTCATTACAGGAATTTATATGCTCAGTATGGTATGCGCACATATTTTAAGAACCTTTTTGATATGAGAGGATTTAATTCTCTCACAGTAAACCAGTGGCTGAAAGAAGAAGATATTTTTGTGGATACCTAACGTAATTATGTCCATAAATTTTATGTTCAATAGGAAATGCCATTTCAGTCAATTTTTATACCAAGCGATTTTTTTAAAGGTTTAACAAAAATTGACTAAAAGACTTTGTTTATTTCATCCGAGGATATGAGGGGCAACTTGTGAATATACTTACTTTGAATATTGGTCTTGGTTCATCGGTATGCCTTGTGGTGGATGGCAAAATAGCTTTTGCAATTCAGGAAGAACGACTGAGTCGAATTAAGAGCCATATGGGCTTCCCTGAACTCTGCATAAAATATCTGAAAAGCAACTACGGACATGTTTTAGAGTGTCTGGATTTTGTAGGTTTAGCGGGATATAATGAAGGGCTATTTACAAAAGAAGAATTTTTAAAGAAATATGAGGTGCGGGGAAGACTTCCTGGTGAAAAGACTTTCTATAAAAGATTTCTTAAACCACATCGTGACCGGATTTCCATGTCTTTGCCGGAGGAACTTAAAGACCGACTGAAACCACAGCGCAAGAAGATATCAGGCGATACCATTTTATCATCCCTTCTAAAACCTTATAGCATAGACCGGAATAAAATAGTCAGGATTAATCACCACGATTGCCATGCAGCAGCCGCATATTTTGGCCTTGCAAAGGATCCTGAAAAAAAATACTTAGTCTTCACTCTCGATGGCGGCGGAGATTCAGAATGTGCCTCGATAAGCACCGGGCATCAAGGTCGACTGACACGGATAGCTACGACACCTAGTGGCAACTCCATAGGCAACTTATACAGCAACATTACCTATCTTATGGGGTTTACCCCTCACGAGCACGAATATAAGTTGATGGGGATGGCTCCTTACGTACCGGAAAAGCATTCCAGACCAGTATTTAATATTTTAAGTAAATATATTACTCTGGATCCGGAAAATCCTTTAATATTTCAGCGTCTAACTCAAGAGAGGACAACTTGGGCTACACTCCTCCTAGAAAAAGATCTCAGGCGGATGAGGCTAGATAACATTACTGCGGGGTTACAGGGTTTTACCGAACATATTGTTATTTCCTGGATAAAAGAGGGGATTAAACGAACCGGGATACAAAATATTTTACTTTCAGGAGGCGTTTTCATGAATGTCAAACTTAATCAGAAAATCAGCCTTCTCGAGGAAGTAGAATCCGTGGATGTCTTCCCATCGTGTGGGGATGAGTCTAACTCTTTAGGTTGTGCTTTTATGATAAACAGTCAAAAAGATGGGTGCGGTCTCTTTGACTTCGGACAATATACTTTAGGGCCAAAGCCTGACTACGACCTTGAAGAGGCTAAGGCCAAATTTGGAGATGTGTGTGAGTTCCGACAGGTTGACGACCCATGTCGTCTGGCTGCAGAGCTAATTGCACAAGGCAAAATTATTGCGCGCTGTTCAGGTCAAATGGAATTCGGTGCCCGGGCATTGGGAAACAGGTCCATACTTGGCGATCCTATAAACCTTGATCTTGTAGAAAAGGTAAATTTTCTTATAAAGCAGCGTGATTTCTGGATGCCTTTTGCTCCTGCCGTATTAAAAGAAGATGCGGAAAAATACCTCAAGGTGCCATCAACTCTACCGCCAAACATTTCTCCTTACATGATGTTCACATTTGATACCACTGATCGGTATCCTGAAATAATAGCTTGTATACATAGAGCTGATAAAACTGCCAGGGCGCAGATAGTATCCAAGGAGCTATATCCCGATTTACATAGATTGATAACAAATTTTAAAGAGATCACAGGACGCAGCGCAATAATGAATACTTCTTTCAATATCCATGGCCATCCCATTGTTATGGGTTCGGTCGATGCAATAGAAATCCTGGTTAATTCCAATCTTGATTACGTGATTATAGAGGATATCCTTGTCACTAAGCGCTAACTTTTCAATAATGGCAGGATCTGCCCAAGTCAAGATAACCCCCGAAGGCGCATTGCCGCTCGCAGGCTTTGATGATCCAAGGTCAGGTCTTAGAGTTCTCGATGACCTTTACACAAAGGCATTGGTATTACGACATGAGAAAAAAACTATGGCTTTAGTGAGCCTGGATCTTTTGTGGATTTCCCGCGGATTTTGTGATGACCTCCGCGAATGGGCATATAGGGAATTGGGCCTTGAAAAAAATAGCCTGATGGTTACAGCCACTCATACCCATAGTGGTCCACAGACCCGGGAATTATCATTCGATGGGTGTCCTATTGATATACATTACCTGAACCTGGTCGCTCAAAAGACCAGACTGGTCATACAACAGGCTTTTGCTGCCTTGACACCTTCTAAGATAGAATATGGTAGTGGGCATACAAACATCGCGGTAAACCGACGAAAAATTATAGTTGACCCTGATAAATTAAAAAAGTTTCAGTGGCGGCATAAAGTAGCGAATCGTCCCAATCCAAGAGGACTTAAGGGTGACAGTTTGAGTATTATCTGGATTACTCCTTTGGACGATGGGCCCACAACGGCTTTAATCAACATTGCCTGTCATCCATGCATTTGGCGCGGCCAAATGTATTCTGCAGATTTTCCAGGCTATCTCGCAGACGCTCTCACCGAATACATAGATCGTCCTGTGAGATCAATTTTCCTTCAAGGGTTTAGCGGAAATTTGAAAAGTCGTCTCAGCAGGCACGTTCCTTTAAAATTTTGGCCTCCCAGCAGATTATATGAGACACTTTTTGATCGTGTGCAGTTCGAAAAGAACGCTTCATACGAACAACTCAAGAATGTGGCTCAGGAATTGACCGCAGACATCTTGAACATTGATTTGTTGCCATTTAACAAGATTCATTTAGCTTCTCGAGAGATAGAGGTAAATGTATCCCTTCAAGACCCGCCGGCAATTGATTACTTATGCCACCTAAGTAAATCGCCAAACCTTCTTCATCAACTTTGGCGGTTGGGATCATCATGATGGTGTATTAGATAATCAGGTAGCCATGTTGAGTGTAGTGAGTAAAGCATTGGCAGAGTTTCAGTCGGCCATGGAAGAGTTAGGAGTAGCCGATTGTGTAACAACTTTTACGGCTTCTGATTTCGGACGAACACTTACCTCCAATGGCAATGGAAGTGACCACGCTTGGGGCGGTAATGTTATGG
>CAZIXY010000351.1:0-3349 GCA_964543315.1 uncultured Desulfobacteraceae bacterium
AAATGCGGCATGCGTAATGATTCAGAGAAGTGGCTACATTATGGGATTCGTGCCTCACTAATTTATGGCTACCATAAGGATATAACACTGCTACATCTAATTGATGTTCTGCACCTTGTTAATCGCCATCAACGAGAAAAGGCTTTAGAGAGATGTGCTCGCGTATTACAGATGGTAAAGTGGATGCCACATCTCACTGATGGACGAGAAACAAAATGGTTCATGGAAAAAGCTTTTTGTGAAGTTTTGGCTGTCAATCGCCATGCTGCATTTGACTTGCTGATACATTTTTCTCGATCAGCGGCAAGATGGAAGATGCAAGATTGCTTGGAGGAGTATCTGCTTAGTGCGGACAACGGAGATCCTGAGTATCTTTGGTGTCTTTCTGAATTATTTTCCAATCATTATAGTGAAGATGGATACCATTGTAAACAAATCATGGGAACTCGACAACACATTGTTGATCTTGTTAATAAATTATATTCAGAAAATGTTCAAAAGGATTTTGCAAATCGCTTCAGACGCTTTGTTCTGACGGAAATTACTCCAAGACATTGGCCTAATCACCTCAGGGCCGAATTTTCCATATCCATTATTCGAGAAGATGATCAAAAGGGTTGCTATGCAAGGTCAAGTCATCGCCCGCCGTCAGAATTCATGTTGGATGGGAAAAGTACAACTAAAGCAAGCATTGCCGAGAAATGTCGGAAATCATTTTCTGAGTTCCTTGTGACACTTAACAAACAGAATGATTATTTCTACGAGCGAGATTTAATTGATAAATGTTTGCGTTATCACATAGAGGAAGCATACTCTTTAAAGGATCTCCTTCCAATCAAGGAATATGTCAAATCACAAGGACGCT
The DNA here is from genome assembly GCA_964543315.1 of uncultured Desulfobacteraceae bacterium. Lineage (GTDB taxonomy): Bacteria > Desulfobacterota > DSM-4660 > Desulfatiglandales > Desulfatiglandaceae > JAFDHL01. The sequence goes on from CAZIXY010000351.1 coordinate 866, forward strand.
GGCAAAATCCCAATCTTATCGAGACCTTGGCTAAGCGTTTCATGGATTTTGGAGATCAGGATAATGCAATAGAGTGTTATAGAATAGCTTATCGTTGTCATTATGATTGGTTCCCTTGGCGTAATAATTCCAAGTATCTTGCTGCCATAGCAGAAAAAAATATGATGGATGCAAGATGCTGTTTACTAAAAGAATGTTACGAATCAGCAATTCGTTCTGAGGGGGGCTATGATACACCAGCTATTGCTGCTGCAGGATTGGATGCTCTTAATGAAACAAGCTTGCTTGAGACTGTTTTCGAAGATTTTTTGGCCCATTGCGAAAGCATGTTTGCACAGTTGCCTAAGGACAACGATTACGATTGGTTAAAAGAGTATTTAGAGCCATCAGTTGATGAGAATGAACGTATTCTCCAGTTCTTAATAAATGAACTCGAGACTCCAGAAATAGATCATGGCGAAAGGTTGGTGCGGGCGTTGGTAAAATTGGCAATCGCCCGATCTGAAAGTGTGATTCCTGTACTCGTTAACAAAGCATTGTCGTCTACCGGACGTATTTTTAGACGCTTGCTTATCATTATATATACTCTTGCGGCAGAAGACCCAAGCCTGTTGGTCTCGCATCAGCAAATACTTATAAAATTGCTGGACAGAGAGGATTTTTTCTGTCGTCAGATAATAATGCGCACACTTCGTTACGTAAATGAAGCTTTGCCTTTGGAATCTTCTGTTGCGACAGCAATTCAATATATTGAAAGGAAGTACTCAGCAACTATATCGCATTCGATCTACAGGATACCATCAAGCCCCAGTTTCGAGTTCTTGAACTTCTTTAGGCGAAACACTCTGTTCTACTTTATTGACAAGATAGAACTGATTGAAAAGATCCTAAAAGTACAAGCAGGGAGTCTTGTGGCTGCCATCGAAGAACGCCTAAACATACAGAGTTGGTCAATAGATGAGGAGCGTTCTCGTATCAAAGACGATTGGTATGGACATGTACATCCCCAAGGTTGGCCTGTTGTCTGGATTACAACAGAATTTCAGGAACTAGTCACCGGTGTGTTATGGCACATACTCAATGAAGCTGCTGAGAAAATGAAGCTGAGTCCTGACCAAATTCACTGGATTTGGCAGACTATCCAACCAAACGATCCAGAGTATCTAGTTATGGGAATGATATCTAAGCCATTAGATATTGAGCCACTTCTTGTGACTGACAAAGATGACTGGTTCAATGAACTTGATGCACTGGAATCGCTTCAGATTGGAGAGCCTACTTCCAATGAACATGGTACCGAGTGGATCACTGTATTTGAAAGGCGAAAACTCTCATATGAAGAGCAATACAATGTACCTTTCATACAATATATTTCCCTCATACCAATTTTAGCTCCTTTACAGGTATACGGCAAGGCTATTGAACTGGATAAACTAGATTGGATAACGGAACGAATTGTACCTGCTCCGGAGATGGCCGTTACTTTAGAACAAGCTCGTAATATTTTGATGAGTCGGAGTAATGATTTCTCATTTGAAAGTATTGACTGCATTCCATTAATTGCTTTGCACCAAAATCCAGTGTCCTTTCTTGGCTATTGGATTGTTTGCACATGTGCGTCATTCATAATTGATGAATTCAGTCTCTCTTACGATGGCTTTAATCTTACCCGAAAAGATGAAGTTGTAGCTCAATACAAAGTATGGCAGGAGGGTTACCAAGATGAAGCATATACTCGTGATAAACTTTCTTATGGTGTAAGATTACGATTGCGCCGTGATTTTTTGACTGATATCTGTCGGCAATATAACAAAATTCTATGTATACGCATTGATGAAAGTCGTGAGTACTATAAATCTATTCACAATCGAAAACCAGAAGATATGCGAAATAGTAGACGCTACATGATATATCATTTGTAGTATATATTCTTGGATTTGATTATGGATAATAACAAAATCACAGCTAACCATGTGCTGGACGCCGACTGGGATTTCGCTGGCGCTCAACCCCAGCCGGGTCAGCACCACGTTCGCTTAAGAAAATGAAGAAAAGACTACGCAAAAAAAAGCATATAGGCGAATTTGCAGAATGGGGCCGTCAACTCATTGCTACCCGTAATACAAAGATAGATGCCGAAGCGTTTCAAGATGCCTTCATTATTGAGGCAATCGAAAGCAACGGATGCTATTGTGGCGGTTCTCTTTCAGATGATAAGATAAATGTCATTGTGGAGCTCGGTAAGATGTCTGAAGAGCCAAAGAGCAAATTTGCGAGAGTAACCGCCTGGCTCGATGCGAGGGCTGATATTGAAGAATGGAAAGCAGGCCCACTCTTCGACCTCTGGCATGGGGACTACGAGGATATAGATGAGCAGAGCGAACAAGCCGCTTGAGAGGGACTGGGCAAAACCGTGCCGTTTTTGAAAGGCACTATTTGACTCGCAGTTTTTATCTTTGCTATAGTTTTTTGCTTATCGTTGCC
>CAZIXY010000352.1:0-3341 GCA_964543315.1 uncultured Desulfobacteraceae bacterium
GCCTTCCTCAACTCAAAGTGCCCTGGATGAATCATCGGGTGTTGCAATATGACTTTGAATAAAAATAGTATTTTTTAGTTCCCGTAATAATCCCTGTTTAAGCGCTTTTATAGAGGGGAAAAAGGTTCCCCAGACGGTTACTGGGAACCAAAAAAATTTAACGCTTCCTTATACGACATCCTCATGTATTCTTTTGTTGAAAAAGACAAAAACCAAGTTATGAGTAATCTTGACGCGATTCGCGAAGCTTTGGTTGTTTTAATGACTGAAAATCAGGATTTTATTGATTCTATCGAACTTTCAACAAGTTCTGTGAGAATGGTGACGCGCAGGTTTGACATCTGGCGACATACACTTGATGATATACTTTCGCAAACGTCGAAGCAGCCTAGATGCTTCTCTCGCTTGCTGAAAAAGGAACTGTACGACAATGACCCAACTTGTAAAATATGTAATCAGCATATTGCAGATATAGACGACGCCGCTGTAGACCACATCGAACAGTATTGGTTAGGTGGTAAGACCATTCCAGAAAACGCACGGTTGACTCACCGTTACTGTAACTGGGCTCGACCAAAAAAGGACTGAGCCACGAAAGCGTTGTCGTTGCGCATACGGAAATTTTGCTTAACCTTATTCTTTCAGCCGAAGCTGAGCGCTGCAGGTGAAGAGCTCTTGAGGCAGGAATAATTTCAGGCTGTATTAATGTACAGGGACCTTTTTGGATTTATCCCGGAAAAGCTAGACTTCACATTTGATGGTGGAGGTATAAAAACTATTTGTGACCCGTCGGAAGCAGTATCGTGGTTAAAGAAATACTCCAATCCTGAAGGTTTTATTTATCCGCCCGTGGTGAGGTCAAAGAACAGAGGCTCGGATAGCAATTCTGATAGCCGCGAATACTGCGAATACCCTGAAATATTGCAAAGATTGCCAGCAACGCATGAAATTCAACTGACAAACATTGAACAAAATGAGGAAATACGGAACAGTGAAAGCGGCTTTATAATACATTGCCTTGGTTTTTTATTCGGTTGGCGATGTCAATTCGCCGATTGGTGGTTTGAAGGCCCGGTTAATTCAAAGAAGCAGAATGATTATAATATTATGCCATCATCGTTAGGTGGTTTCTGCTTAGATAAGGCATTACAAAAGTGGCGCTCATGGCCCCAAAGAGAACGTATTGTTTGTACTAATGCGTTGTTTCTCCATAATAGGACCCAAGTTTATGTATGGGATTGGGAACGCTTTCAAGCAGAATGTCAAGTTTTAGATGCATTTTTCAAAATAGCAAATAGACAATACGGGGTGCCTGGCGGTGGTCATGCCATAAGAATAAAAAAATTGTGTGAGTATTTTGATTTGTATATAGACCCCACTCTTGTTGACGAAATAGTCAAGCTTCGAAATGTTCTCGTCCATGAAGCCTTGTGGGGTGGTCAAATGCCATGTTCAGCGCCTCAGGGGACATTCCACATGCCAATTTGGCTCCATAAATTTAATCAAAGGCTTGGTCTTGCAATTCTTGGAATTGAAAATGAATACATACGCACAAGTTGGAAAAGCCTTAGCCAGTGTTATTTTGATATTACTCCATAGCTGCTATGTGCAAAAATTGCCTAACAAACGTTTGGATGCTAAATTGGGGGCAACCTTTTTGGATATTAAAGATTTTTGCCTCTACGAAGACTAACAAGCAAACCGTTTCGTTGCCTGTCGGAAGTTTGCCGGGATCGTTGACCTGAAAAAATAAAAACAGATGAATTTGGATGGAAAAATGCCTGAAATCATGGATAGATTAGATAAGCGCATCGGAGAAGCTGTCGCTCATTACTGGCTTACCCGGAAAGTACAGAAGGAAAAACAGAAGAAACGAGGGGTATCAGATGCTGGTTTGCGGAGTGCCGTGACAGGCGGCGCTCGGATGGATGGTTTTATTAATCTTTTCACCAGCTTGATTTTAGAGTCCGGGATAGATGCAGGGGCCATATTTCGGAAGAGGGCATTAGAATTGCCCGGATTCTTTCGACCGACCAAAGAGTGGGATCTATTGGTTGTCAAAAATGATCATCTGCTCTTAGCACTTGAGGCAAAGTCCCAGGTGGGTCCTTCTTTCGGTAACAATTTTAACAACAGGACTGAAGAAGCCATGGGCAGTGCTCTCGATCTCTGGACGGCATTCAGGGAGGGAGCTTTTAATGGAGGAATTCAACCGTTTCTCGGCTACTTCTTTATGCTTGAAGAATGTGAAGCATCTAACCGCCCTGTAAGGGTGAAAGAGCCGCATTTTAAAGTTTTCCCTGAGTTTGTCGGTGCCTCTTATATGAAGAGATATGAGTTGTTTTGCAGAAAGCTTATCCTTGAACGCCACTATACAGCCGCCTCATTTATAACATCTGATGGTGAGAATGGCGTTCACGGTGTTTTCAAAGAGCCTGCGGCCGATCTGTCATTTTCAATTTTTGCCAAATCTCTTATCTCTCATGTTAAGGTATTTTCATAAGGTTGAACATGATTGAAACGTATCAAAGATTAATTAACGGGGATGCGAGAGATTTGTCTTTTTTAGAAGATGAGTCTATTCATCTTGTTGTGACCTCGCCTCCATATTGGAATCTTAAAAGGTATAATGAAAATCCGGACCAACTTGGGCATATTGACGATTATGAATCGTTTTTGATCGAACTTGAGAAAGTATGGCGTGAGGTTTTTCGTGTATTAGTTCCCGGTGGCAGGCTTGTATGCGTTGTAGGCGATGTCTGCGTCTCACGCCGCAAATTTGGAAGACACCTGGTATTCCCCCTGCATGCTGATATATGTGTTTTATGCAGGAAAATCGGGTTTGATAATCTTAATCCGATTGTTTGGCATAAGATAGCAAATGCGAGTTTTGAAGTTGAAAACGGTTCTAAATTTTTGGGGAAACCTTATGAGCCGAATGCAATCATAAAAAATGATATGGAATATATCCTTATGCAGAGAAAGCCGGGAGGGTACAGGAAGCCCACGGAAGAACAAAGAAAACTGAGCAAGATCGACAAAAATGACTTTAATAAATGGTTCAGGCAAATTTGGAATATTCCCGGTGCATCAACCAGAAATCATCCCGCTCCGTTCCCGCTCGAATTAGCAAGCCGTCTGGTCAAAATGTTTTCTTTTCACGGCGATACGGTGTTGGACCCATTTTGCGGTTCCGGCGTCACAATGATTGCCGCCATTAAGAACGGTAGGAATAGTATCGGAATAGATATTGACCCAGAATATTGCCGCATGGCGGCGCGTTACATAAAGGCGGAAAGCAGCAATCTCTTTAGGCAAACAAAATTGATATTTGAAAAAAT
>CAZIXY010000353.1:0-3324 GCA_964543315.1 uncultured Desulfobacteraceae bacterium
AGCGTCTTCGAGCATACGCTGCATCTCGGTCTCGGTCCAATCGTAGTTTGTGTCCACAAGAGCCCGTTTGTACAGTTCCAAGTAATCGGGCCTGCTTCCAAGAAAGCCCAGGATCTCGCTTCGAAAATCTTCCATTGGGCGGCCTTCTTTATCCACTTTCCCTATGGTAATTGCTATGTCCCGCAGTTTTTTCTCCAAAAGCATGTAGATACGTTCCTCGACTGTGTCCTCAGCAATAAGATTATATGCCTGCACCGTTTCCCGCTGCCCGTAGCGGTGAACCCGACCAACTCTCTGTTCCACGGCCATGGGGTTCCATGGAAGATCGTAATTAAAGAGAATTCGCCCGATCTGAAGGTTTATCCCTTCTCCTCCTGCAGACGTGCTGATCAGGAACCGGGCCCCATCCTCTGCCCAGAAGGCTTCAACTGCCGCAATCTTGTCCTCAAGAGGTCCACCTTTTATGGTTGCCATGCGCTCATGACCAAAGATACTGCCCAATTCATCTCGCAAAAATTCCAGGGTGTCCCGGTATTGGGTAAAAATAATGAAACGCTCTCCTGGATTTGTCCGGGAAAGATCGCTTATCGCCCGCACAAGGGTGTCAAAACGCCGATCCGTTCCCGTGGGCACAAGGCCGATCAATTCCCTGACTTTTTCAATCTCATTGGGTATATCGGCCTCTGCAAACGCCCCCTCTTCCGCCTCTTCGTCGGCCTCAAGTGACCATTCGGTGGTCTCATAGCTTTCCTTAATCTTTTTTAACAGGCGATGACGAATTCGTAACACATAAGCCTCGCACTCCTCAGAATCTCTTGAGCCTAAAATTTGTACGGCCAGGTTCAGCATCTCGTCCTGTATTGCCATGATCTCTTCGGCTACCTGGAAACCTTTTCGCCTCCTGCTTTCCAGTTCAAACTGCTTTCGGGTGAGCAGCACTAACAGACGCCTGCGCAGTGCATTGTGAATTGCCCGGGGGCTTGAGGACATAATTTTCTGGAAGGTCGCCATAACAAATCCGATGGCGCGCTGTTGTCTTGTAGTACGTTTTTGATGTATTCCAGCCGCATTATAGCCCTCCCGCAAATAGTCGCTGAGTTTGTCATAGAAATAACGCTCCCTGGGTGCGAGGCTAAAAGGCTCCGTATGGACCTGTCTGCGCCGGAAAATGGGATTTCCCTCTACGTCTGTTACTTCCCGCTTGGTCCTGCGGGTCATGACACGGCCAAGAAGGCCCCGGTGATTCGGGAGGGCATCGGGAGTAGCAAACAGCTGATCATTTAAAAGCTGAATCATGGACCAGAATTGATAAGAGTCCCCCTGATGGGGTGTGGCCGACAAAAACAGGAGATCTCGTGTATGCTCCTTTACCATTTCAGCCAGTTTGTAATTCTGGGTCACAGTCTTTTTCTTGCCGACTTTTTTCCTTGAAAGGTGATGTGCCTCGTCAAATATGACAATATCCCATGGTGGTGCCCCCAGCAGCCTTTGAACACGACGGGGGACCTTCAAGGTGTCTATGGATGCAATGACCCGGTGATGGTTTTCCCATGTAGCAGACCCGAGATCAGAGAAATCCAGGCCAAGGATGTCAAAACGGAGCCGAAAGCATGTTTCAAGTTCATGTTGCCAGTTCTTGATAAGCCCTGCCGGCGTGACAATCAGGATGCGTTCAGCTTCCCCGCGTGCAATTAACTCCCTGAGGGCCATGCCCACTTCAATAGTCTTGCCAAGTCCCACCTCGTCGGCAATCAAAAGCCGTCGATCCTGCATGGCCACAAGGTCGTGTACAAGCAAAATCTGGTGAGGAAGCAGGTTAACCCGGCTGGCCGTAAGCTCGCCCCCGCTGTTGGAATAAACGAGTTCAAAGGCCATTTGTTTCAATGTGTAATCGTCCGGGACATCAAAATCACCGTTTTTAAGCCTGTCCCACAGGTCTCCCGATTTTGTCAGGAGTTCAAGAGGAATGGTCTCAAGCTTTCGACCCTCGGTAGTATCAAAAACCACATCGGCCTGGTATATGCCTGCCACATCAGAAATCCGCAGGACTTCGCCTGTTCCCAGGTCCGGCCTGGTTGGAATCCTGACACGGTCGTTTGTATTTATCTCAAAATCGGTCCTGTATGCTGTAGCCTGCTCTGTCATAATATAAAATCGCTCCACGATTTTATTTAACGCGGCTTCGCCGCTCTAAAAAAAGAAATTCCTAAGCAATCAAGTTAGGTTAAACCCAACGAAATAGTATTCATTGCCGGCCAAATCGCTTTTCAAGGATGGTGAATCGAATATACGGCGGAGCGAGATGCGCCTGCCACCTCCAATTTCAAACCAGAAATCCTGGGCGCTTTTAAGAGATCTTCTAAAAACGATCTGCACAGTTATCCTGTAGGCATTTAATTCGTTAGCCTTTTTTGCTAAAGTGTCGTGAACAAATGCCTCCACCTCCGGGAGCTGATCCCCGGCAGAAATGAGAACCTCTTCAAGCCCAACAACCAGCAATTTTCGCCCTTCAAGGAAAGGAAAGGTCTCCTGTCTCAGTTCGCGCATATAGTCCAAAAACCCGATGCGCACCGGATTCGGCGGAAAGCCCTTTGGTTTAAAGGGCTGCATCTGTTTTTCCTCAAGGAGAAAGTATCCGGACATTATTTTGCCTCTGTACGATTAAAAAGAAAGGTCTCATCAATTAGCGGGAGGATCCGGCTGATGGGCCCTTTCCAATCAGGCCGCGCATCGTTGATGAAGCGAAGCGCCGCCTTGACCTTTGGTCGTTCACCGGAAAACCGTTCCAGCCAGGGCGCTACGGACTGGCCTGCATCAGCCAGGCCGATCAGCAAGTGGATCAAATCCACAAGGTTCAAGTCCCTGATAACAGGATCTCCCGCATCATCGAAGAGTGACGCCTGGATACTTCCGGAGATCTCCGGGCTTTTCAGCTTTTCCAGCAGAGCATTCAAACGCTCATTAGGCTGCTTGACTTCATAGGTCCTTCCCCTGCCCGTTCTCCCCCGGACGATCATGCCCGCCTTTTTGAGCTCATCGGGAGTAATCTGCATGGCCCTCAAAGCCTTGTTCACCTCATCAACCTTCACCTCTCGCCTGATCTTTAAAAAAACACGAAGCCAGGCATAGGAGATGGGGTCAACATCTTCAAGTTCAGGAGGAAGCGGGCGTTCTTTAGTGACCAGTTGATCTACGATTGTGCCAATATCCTGAAGGGCGAAATGCAAGGGCAAGGGATCCCCGTTGCCATCAACCACCTGTCCGTAATGTGCGCTATATAGTTGCAAACATTTTCCAATACAGATCAAGCGCACATCGGGCGGT
>CAZIXY010000354.1:0-3315 GCA_964543315.1 uncultured Desulfobacteraceae bacterium
AAAAATGCAACCTCTGCCATCACCGGGTGGACAAGGGACTTTTGCCGGCGTGTGCAGACAATATCTGCCTTGCCCATTGCATCCATTTTGGAGAATCGGAGGAAATGGGTAAAAGGGTAAGCCTTTGATCCATAATAGAAATATAAAACATTTAAAGATGCTTATAGGGGGTGTGACATGTTCTGGGACGAGAAGATCGAATGCCTGTCTCGGGATGAGATGACAAGTATCCAGGAAAAAAGTCTGAAACAGACTGTGAAATATGCCTATGAGAATGTTTCGTTTTACAAACAACTTTTTGACGAAAAGGGTGTGAGTGCGGAGGATATAAAAACGATCGAAGATATCTCTCTGCTGCCTTTTACTACAAAGTCGGATCTCAGGGATAATTATCCCTATGGTTTGTGTGCCGTCCCTCAATCCGATATCGTAAGACTACATGCCTCATCCGGAACTACTGGAAAACCCACGCCTGTGTTTCACACGAAAAGAGATTTGGAAAACTGGGTCGATTGTATGGCCAGGAATTGTTATATGGCCGGTGTCCGCCAAGATGATGTGTGCCAGATCGCATTTCGATACACCCTTTTTACAGGGGCATTCGGTCATCACTACGGCGTAGAAAGGATCGGCGCCATGGTGATCCCCACGAGTTCCGGGCAGACTGAAAGACAGATCATGATGATGCAGGATTTTGGGACCACGGTGTTTCATTGTACCCCATCCTATGCCGTCACCGTTGCAGAAAAAATGAGCGAGATGGGGATCAATAAGGATTCCCTCTCCCTGCGACTTAGTATTCATGGAGCAGAACCCATGACCGAAGAGATGCGAGAGGAGATTGAGAAAAAATTGGGGACAATAGCCATAGGGGACTACGGCCTAACAGAATTGGGAGGGCCTGGGGTTTCCATCGAATGTCCGGAAAAGGCAGGGTATCACATTAATGAGGACTTTTTCTATCCAGAGATAATTGATCCTGAAACCTTGCAGCCCTTACCAGATGGCGAGACCGGAGAATTGGTTTTCACTACCTTACAAAAAGAAGCCTTGCCGATTATTCGTTATAGGACAAGGGATATAACTACCCTTACAAGAGACAGGTGCGGTTGTGGAAGGACGTTGATCAGGCATGGAGCCATTAAAGGACGAACCGATGACATGCTGATTGTAGGCGGTATCAATTTTTTCCCTTCCCAGTTGGAAAGTGTGATGCTTGGTTTTGAAGAAATCACGCCTCACTATGAAATTCATTTGGGAAAAAAGGGAAGACTTGACAGTGTCTCCGTAAAGGTCGAAACAAAGCCGGATTTCTGGGCTGGTGTCAGTGAAGATAAGATCGCGGCGCTTATCCGGAAAGTGGAAGACAAGGTCAAAGATCTGCTCGGATTCAGGATGGATGTCCGGATTGTCGAGCCTCAGTCCATTCCCCGTTCGGAAGGAAAAGCACAACGCGTTGTTGATGACAGATAGCCATTTTAAGACACTGTAATAAAGAATTTTAGTTTGGGATTTACCCGGTGGCGAGAATTATGGTTAAAATTTTATGTGGCAGTTGATAGGAGTTGCAAATGTTTCTGGAAAAAGAAAGTCTGGGCGTGCTTCGAGACGCACTTGAACAACTGAATGAAGGGTTTAAGGACCTGCCGGTATACAATCCTCCTGTGGACACGGAAGCCTTGGGAAAGATCCTGTCCGATGTGGCAAAGCGAATGCAGGATAATTATCCTTATTTTCATCCCATGTATTGCGGGCAGATGTTGAAACCTCCACATCCTATTGCGCGCCTGGCCTATGCTTTGGCCCTGTGGATAAACCCGAACAATCACGCCCTTGATGGCGGACGCGCAAGCTCCGCCATGGAAAAGGAGGCGGTTGCTGAAATCGCCAAGATGTTCGGCTGGGATATCCATCTGGGACACCTCTGCAGCGGCGGTACCATGGCAAATCTGGAGGCACTCTGGGTATCAGGCAGGCTTTCTCCCGGAAAGAAGGTCGTTGCCTCTGATCAGGCGCATTATACCCACGAGCGGATCTGCAGGGTTTTGGGTCTTCCGTTTGACTTTGTTCCCTGTGAGAGCCGTGGCCGTATGGATCCGGATGCCCTCAGGGTCTTGCTTGATAAGGGGGATATCGGCACGGTAGTCGTCACCATGGGAACCACCGCAACAGGCTCGGTGGATCCCCTGCTCGAGATTCTCAAACTTCGGCCCCGGCATGATTTTCGTATTCATGCTGACGCCGCATATGGTGGATTTTTTAAGCTGGTGGAGAACCTTGATCAGGAAACGCTTTCCGCTTTTGAGTGCATACATGAGGTGGACTCCATTGTTGTGGATCCGCACAAACACGGGCTTCAACCATATGGTTGCGGATGTGTGCTTTTTAAAGACCCGGCGGTCGGACAATTTTACAAACACGATTCCCCCTATACCTACTTCAGTTCCAAAGACCTCCACTTAGGTGAGATCAGCCTGGAATGCTCAAGACCGGGGGCATCGGCTGTTGCCCTATGGGCAACACAACGACTACTTCCCCTTGTCCCGAACGGCACATTTGCCGGTGATCTGGCCAAATCACGAAATGCGGCGAAAAAACTATTTGAAATGATTCAAAACGACCCGCGGTTTATGCCTGTAATGGCACCCGAGCTTGATATCCTTGTATGGGTGCCAAAGGCGGAAAGTGCCGGTAGGATATCGTCCCTGTCACAGGCCATTTTTGTAGAAGCTGCCGCACGCAACCTCCATCTCGCGGTCGCGAATCTTCCGGCCTCCCTGTTTATAGAAGGGTGGAAAGATGTTACATGGGATCAGGAGAATGTTGCCTGCTTGAGGAGCTGCCTCATGAAACCGGAACACCTTGACTGGATCGAACGAATCTGGGAAGTGCTGGATAAAACAACAGATCGTGTACTGAAGATTGGACAGTAACCTTCATGAAAAAAACGAACCCGGCTTATGGAACTCGGCGTCGAGTCTCTCAAAACGCGCGGGAAGAGAGAAGGGCGGAAAAGATGATGACGGAAAATGACCTGCCTCCTTGCCTGATCAGTATTGATAAAGAAGGCCGCTGGTATCACAAGGGGGCCGAAATGATTCACCGGGAGTTTGTCAGGCTGTTTTATGACAACATGGTGCTTGATTCGCGTGGAAGATACGTCATTGAGTGGAAAGGCCAGCGCTGTTACGTGGACGTGGAGGATACGGCCTTTGTGGTGCGAAGGGTTGTCCGGCAAGAAAAGGGTGCTGAGGGAGGAAAAGAAAGGTTTGTTTTAAGTCTGAGTGACGACTCTCAAGAGGAACTGATGCCGGA
>CAZIXY010000355.1:0-3312 GCA_964543315.1 uncultured Desulfobacteraceae bacterium
GAAGCCCTTCCCCGCCGAGTAAAAAGGCGTAACGCGACTTTTTACGAGGTTATCAGAAGTGGTTTCAATAAATATACACACCCTTTCCGGCTGAGGACTTTAGAGCAGCATCAACCGGAAATCGTGTAAGCGGAGGAATAACAATGTTTGGGATAGGCATGCCGGAACTGATTATAATATTGATCATTATCCTGATCATCTTCGGGGCGGGGAAGCTGCCCGAGATAGGCAGTGGGATAGGAAAAGGAATTAAAAATTTCAAAAAGGCTACTCACGAATCACCCGACAAAATAACGACCCCTGAAGAAGGAAAAGAAACAGATGAGGAAAAAACCTAATCAAGTTAACCGCTTAAGCTAAATCCGCCTCCTCTCTCTTACCGTTCTCCTCGGATTAGGGGCTCCAAGGACATTGATCAACCCACCGTAAATTTAAAAAGGAATATCATCTTCCGGGACGCCGATAGGTTCCTCCACGGGATGGCGTTCACCTGTTGACTGCGCCCTGCCCTCTTGACCTGCAGGGCCCAACATCTGCATTACTTGAGCGACTATTTCGGTTGTATACCTCTTGTTTCCGTCACGGTCTTCCCAGGGCCTTGTTTGCAACCTGCCTTCAATATAAACCTGACTGCCCTTGCGAAGGTACTCCCCGCATATCTCTCCAAGACGTCTCCACGCCACGATTTTATGCCACTCAGTTCGTTCCTGTTTTTCGCCCGTGTCTTTGTCTTTCCATTCCTCTGATGTGGCAATACTAAAATTTGCTACCGCCGCGCCGCTGGGCGTATATCTCACCTCCGGATCTCTCCCCAGTCTCCCAACCAGTATTACCTTGTTCACACCTGCCATATCTTGCCTCCTTTCACCCTGATCGTGGCAAATATTAAGACCCGTGGGTTTGTGACCATGGTTTACCTATAGCCTACCCGAATAAATGAATCTCCCCGAAGCAAGCTACGGGGTATCAAGCGGTATTCTGGCGAAGCCGAATAAAACTATATTTTCACGACTGCTCAGGTTATTAGGGCTAAAGAATATTTTCCCTTCAGTCTTCAGTCTAAACACCTTCAGACCTATTAGGTGAGTCGTCACGTCTTTTCTTCATCCTTTCAAGATTGTTCATGCAAAGTTCAGTTATTTGATGATGCACTTTAGCACAAAAAAAAAACCTAAATCAAGGCGATTTGCAGGATCCATGGGTTCTATGGGCGTATTCCCTATTGACTGATCGCCGCAAAAGGGTTAAGCTATTGTTTATTCAAGAAAATAGTCTGGGTTCCCTCAGAACTGATCGGATCGAAATCTCAGACGGACCTCTATGAAAGACGGCTAGCACTGCTTGCAGGACACTGGAAAATACTAAAATGCTAAAAATCATACCTTTAGGTGGTCTCGGAGAGATCGGACTCAATATGATGGTCATCGAGTACGGCCGGCATATCCTGGTAATAGACGCCGGTCTCATGTTTCCCGATGACTACATGCCGGGGATTGACTTGGTGATCCCCGACTTCCAATACCTCAAGGAAAACAAAAAAAGGGTGAAATCCGTTATTCTGACCCATGGGCATGAAGACCATATCGGGGCGATGCCCTTTTTCCTTAAGGAATTTTCAGTTCCGGTTTTTGGTACTAATTTTACTTTGGCTCTTCTGGAGGAAAAACTCAAAGAACACAACTTGTTGAATAAGGCGGATCTTCGAAAAATAAAGCCGGGAGATATTGTCGGTGTCGGCCCTTTTAGAGTGGAATGTATTTCTGTAAACCACAGCATAGTGGATGGGATCGGCCTCGCAATCGATACGCCTGATGGAATCCTTGTACATTCCGGTGATTTCAAGATAGATCCCACACCGGTGGAAGGCCAATTTACAGACCTGAAGCGTTTTGCCCACTATGGTAAAAAGGGAGTTCTTGCCCTTTTTTCGGATTCCACAAATGCGGAAAAAGAAGGCTTTACGCTTAGCGAAAAAGAAGTGAGAAAAACATTAAAAGGTATTATTCAGGCATGCCGGGGTAGGGTTATTGTCGCGACATTTGCATCCAACATTTCCAGAATCCGTCAGGTAATTGAAATCGCCTCACAATTCGGTAGGAAGGTGGTATTTAACGGGAAAAGCATGGTCACCAATGTCAATTTGGCCGGCGACCATGGATTTCTCGACATACCTGCTGAAATGGAGATCAGCGAGCAACAAATAGACCGGTTTCCCGATCGCAGCATTGCCGTCATCACCACGGGAAGCCAAGGGGAACCTATGTCAGCCCTCACGAGGATGGCCCGTGGTGAACACAAGAGCATCAAAATCAAAAAGGGTGATACAATCATTCTCTCTTCTCGATTTATCCCTGGGAATGAAAAGGCCATCACCTCGGTCATAAACAGGCTCTATAGATTGGGCGCGGACGTCATTTATGAAAAGGTGTCCGATATTCATACCTCCGGTCACGCCAAGAGGGAAGAACTGAAGCAAATGTTAGGCTTGGTTAAACCCAAATATTTTGTTCCGATTCATGGTGAATACCGACATCTTGTAAAGCATTTCGACCTGGCATTGGAAATCGGTATATCCCAGGAAAACACCTTTGTTATGGAAGACGGGGATGTGCTTTCCTTTAAAAATGGGAAAGCACGCCTGGAAGAGCCTGTTCATGCCGGGCAAGTACTTGTGGACGGAAAAGGTGTAGGCGATATTGGAGAAAGCATACTCAGGGACCGGAGAAAACTTGGTGGACACGGGATGGTGATTGCGGTTATATCCGTGGATGAACAGACTGCGGATATCCTTTCCGGCCCGGAAATAATATCAAAAGGATTTATATTGGCAGATCAGAGGGGGCATATCCTCGAAGACGCCAAATGTATCGTTCTGGAAGTTATTGATGAAATCGACCGGTCCAACGCCATTGACTGGCAGGAGGTTGAATCCAATATTCAGAGACAGTTGAAGCGTTTCTTTTACAGGGTGATTGAAAGGAGGCCCCTTATATTACCAATCATTATTCCGGTTTAAAAAATGACATCGGTATCCAGTAAGCAAAAGATCCCCTGCCTAAGAGCGGGGCTTTTCGAAAGGACGCATGTCCATCCGGAAACAATCTGTTTCGGGACGGAGCTTTCAGCGGTCAACGATCAGCACTCGGCCAATTCCTTGTTCTGATTTTCATACGTGAATGCTGATTGCTCGCTCGTCATTGAGAAGGGTACCATACCGAGCATTATTGCCCGGAGAAAAATGCAGAGCGATTTTTTATGAGGTTGTCATAGTTAAATGCCTGTTTTAGTATAAAGCACAAAATCTTTACGAGG
>CAZIXY010000356.1:0-3307 GCA_964543315.1 uncultured Desulfobacteraceae bacterium
GTCTCTCGAATGACCCTTGATATCGAAGATTCATCCGTAACCTTTCCCGGTGTCATCATACCCACAGTCAGGGGGATGTAGTCGTAGCCTGCTTTAGCCCAGAACTCAACCTGTGATGCGAGGTCCTTAGATTTGACCTCCCGCCCCAGGAATCGGCTTTGAATAGGATATTCAACCAGCACCTCACACAAAGGGACCCTGTCGGGCTCTTTGTGTTGAGCCGTTTTTCTGATCCGCCCAAAATCAGGTTCAATATCCATGGGAGTAAGCTTTACCACGAAAAGTATTCCTTCCTTGAAGGCCTTATTAAATCAGGCCGACCAGGGGAGAAAAGGAGCTTCTTTCCTGGAGCATGTAAAGCAGCCTTTATAAGACCCTCCCCCTTTACAATCTTACATTGATGACATGAACTTCCTGGCGAGCTCAACCGCTTCTGCTGCATCTTTCCCATAGGCGTCAGCTCCCACCTTTTGGGCAAACTCCATGCTCACAGGTGCACCACCTACCATGACTTTGACCTTTTCACGCAGGCCCTTTTCCTTCAAGCCTTCTATTACATTCTTAATCTCAAGCATGGTCGTTGTTATCAGGGCTGATAGTCCAAGGATATCAGGCTTAATATCCGCCACTTTTTCGATCAGGTCTTCGGTCTTAATATCCACACCCAGATCTATCACATTAAACCCGGCTCCCTGCAACATCATTATCACCAAGTTCTTTCCTATATCGTGGATATCGCCTTTTACCGTGGCCATAACTATGGTGCCTCTGGATAGTTCACTTGCATCTTTTGTCAAGAGCGGTTTTATGATATCAAGTCCTTTTTTCATGGTTACTGCAGAGACAAGCATCTCGGGAACGAAGATCTCACTTCTGGAGAACTTTTGTCCCACAACATCCATTGCAGCTATCATCCCTTCATTAATTATCGCGTCCAAATCTGCTTTATCTTTAATAGCTTTTTTGACAAGCTCCTCGATCTCTTTGTGTTTCCCGGCGATTACAGCTTCTTTGATTGTGTCCACATGATTGCCCATCTTTTCCCCTCCTTGTTTACAGCCTAATCGGGTATGACCCGTACTTCTCAGCAGCCTTGAGCATTGCAATGTAGTTTTCGAACTTTCCCCACTCAGTCACGGAATTTCCAGCAGCAAGGCAATAGCCGCCCCCTGGTGCGACATTCTTTATAAGGTACTTTACCCTAGCGTCTACTTCTTCAGGCGTTCCTGCCCTCAGCAGTTCATTAGCGACATTTCCTGCAAGAGCCAGGCGGTCACCATATTTTTTCTTTGTCTCAGTCATGCTCATGCAGGTTGGGTCAATCGGATGCAGGAGGTCTGTGCCTATATGGATAATGTCCTCCATGAGAGAATTCAAGTCGCCGTCAGAGTGCTGAAACAGCAGAATATCATTCTCATGGCACCTTTTTGCTATTTCCCTGTACCATGGGAAGACGTGTTTCCGATAATGTTCGGGTGAGATTATCGGCCCTGTCCCAAATGCCAGGTCATCGACAATCCAAACCGCTCCCACATGGGGCATATCAAAAATTTTGTCCAGCAGGTTCAATTGAACTTCTGCCACCTTGTGAAAAATGTCTGAAACCAGGTCTTCGTCCATTATCAGCTTTGTGGCAAAATTGTTGAAGCCCATAAGCATCCATGTAAGAGTAAAAATTTTGCCCGAATTTGCTATTACCTTCATTCCCTCCGGAAGATAATCTTTCACTTCGTAAAGGGGCCTCAGGTGCTCAGGCTTTTCGAGCTCCTCCCAGGGGAATTTTTCAAAATCCTCCCTGTCCTCTATAAAACTGGCATACTCGAGGCTCCACTTGGTCATGTCTTCTTTATCTGCGTCATCCTTTAGCATTTTTTCCTTGATCACCTTTGATATGGGTGAAGCATCATCAACTTTGCCGAAAGCCATTGCGCTGACTGTGATTGGCACTGCGTCATAGCCAGCGTTGTAATAGAACTCCACCTGCGACTTGATATCATCTGCAGTTACTTCCCTGCCAAGAAACTGGCTTTGGACGGGGTATTCCACCAGGGCCTCTAACAAGGGGACTCTATCAGGCTCTTCGTGCCGCACGGCTTTTCTGATTCTTTCCCAGTCTGGGCTGGGTTCTCTTAAGCCATATTCTGCCATACTTGTACCTCCTAATAACCAGAATCCGGATCCGGATTTCAGTGGTGGTCCGAAATAAAAATTGGGTTTTGATTTTCTTTCCAGGCTTTGTTTTTAGCCTCAGGCAACTCCGGCAATTATCCTCAGGGTTTCTTTTTGATCTGCAACCTCCTCGGGTTTGCCGGAAAAGATAATTTCTCCTCTTTCAATGACGTAAAGGCGCTCTGCGAAATCAGGCACATGGTAAATGTTTGACTCCGATATGAAGATCGAAGGCCCCATTGTGGTGATCCTTCTGATACTTTCAGCTATTTGAGTGATAATCGCCGGAGCTAGACCTTCAAAAGGTTCATCCAGTAGAAATAATTCTGCGTCAAGGGCAAGAGCTCTGGCAATCGAGAGCATTTTCCGCTCTCCTCCGCTCATCTGTGTCCCCTTTCGCTTGGCATAATTCTTGAGCACTGGAAACAATTCATAAGCGACGTTAATTCTTTCCTCCTCAGAGCGAGAGGTTTTTCTATTCCAGGTTGAAATCTCAATGTTTTCCTGGGCAGTGAGATCCGGGAATATTCCGCTGTCCTCAGGAGCAAAACCAATGCCCAATCGACCAATTTCATAAGTGCTCAGCCTGGTGATATCCTTTCCCAGAAAAAGGATCTTCCCTTTTTGTGGTCTCAGATATCCCATGATTGTCCTTAAAGTGGTGGTTTTGCCAGCCCCGTTTCTGCCGACAAGACACACGACTTCTCCTTTCTCAAGTTTTAATGAGACTTCGTGAAGAATGAGACTGGATTTAATGTATACATCAATAGCTTCAACGGTCAGCATGGCATTCAGGTCCTTTCTTTGGTACTCATGCTCATAATCCTGTCAAAAGTCTGGAAGCACTCTTTTTGACCCACAACATTGCATATTACCTCCTCATTTGTTTCAATATCATTTGGAGGACCGTCAGCCAAAATCTTTCCCTGTTGAACAACTATGATGCGATCCGAGTAAGAAAAAACGATATCCATATCGTGTTCGACCTGAAGTATTGTCTTTATGCCTATTTTCTGGGACGCCTCCACCAGGACTTCCATGATTTTGTTTTTATCTCTTGTGCTAACGCCGCTCGTCGGCTCATCCAGCAGGATGATTTCCGGGTGAAGAGCGAATGCCGAGGCAACATCCAGCAGTT
>CAZIXY010000357.1:0-3305 GCA_964543315.1 uncultured Desulfobacteraceae bacterium
TGCAGATCAAACCGGCTCATACCGCGGGGCATGCATCCTGTCTACTTTCTGTTATGTAATTATTGTCACTTCCCTGCTATTAATAAGATCTCCAAAGATGGCCGGGTCTACCAAGCTTTGCAAGGCAGGTCAATAAAAGATTTCGAGTCTTAACCAGAGGAATGATAGCGAAGAAAGATATGCCAGATTCTAAAAATGTTGTAAATAGGCTGAAGGCATGAAAGATAATAAGGTTGTTGTAACTGTAGCAGTCACAGGAGCAATAGGGGATAGATCAAGAAACCCTGCCTTGCCTGTTACCCCGAAGGAAATTGCTGAAAGTGCGCTGGAGGCATATGCAGTTGGCGCTACCGTAGCACATATTCACGTGAGGGACCCGGAAACAGGAGAACCTTCCATGGCTTTTGAATTGTACCGGGAGGCCTTTGATCGGATAAGGGATGCCTCAGACATGGTGATAAATTTGACCACTGGTGCAGGCGCACGCATAATACCTGACGATGCTAATCCTGCTGGCCTGGGTCCTGGGACCACATGGACTTCACCTGAAAGAAGAACTGAACATATTGTTAAACTCAAACCGGAATTGTGTTCATTGGATATAGGCTCAATGAATTTTGGACCTCGCCTCTTCGCCAATGTTTTGCCGCATGTGGAAGACATGGCGAGTCGGATCAAGGATGCAGGTGTGAAACCTGAGCTGGAGGTCTTTGATATGGGTCATATCGCAATAGGCCACAAGCTTCTGGAGAAAGGACTTGTGGAAAAACCTCCCATCTTTCAATTATGCCTAGGCATTCAATGGGGAATACCAGCAACACCCAAAAACATGCTTATGATGAAAGAAGCCCTCCCACCTGAGGCAATTTGGGCGGGATTCGGAATAGGCCCCACCAGTTTTCCCATGGTTGCCCAATCCGCGCTTCTCGGAGGTAATGTGCGGGTCGGCTTTGAGGATAATTTTTTACTGAGCCGCGGAAACCGTGCCAAAAGCAATGCGCAACTGGTGGAAAAGGCGGTTAGCATACTAAGAACACTGGATAAAAAACCTGCATCGCCCCAAGAGGCAAGGGAGATGCTGGCCTTAGCATGACAAAAACTTCCCGATTGTTTGACTGACACGTATGAATTACCTTTTTCGAGAGGTAAAAAGGATAAAGAACAACATTCAAATTAGAAACAGGAGTTATTAATGAGGACCAAAGAACAGTGGCTTAAAGGTTTAAAAAAAATGAAAAGAAATCTCTATATAGGTGGTGAGAGGATAGGCCGTGATGACGAGCGTTTCATACCTGCTTTTAATGTCATGGGAGCAACCTTTGAGTATGCCTCCAGGCCGGAATACGAAGACTTGATGACAGCAACCTCCCACCTCACTGGGGAAAAAATTAATAGATTCTGTCATATCCATCAAAACGCCGACGATCTCCACAAGAAGCAGGACATGACCCGTATGATTTGCCGGGTTGTAGGAGGATGTGTCCAGAGGTGTATGGGAATCGATGCAGCAAATGCGATCTACACCGTATCCTATGAGGCAGACAAAGAGAATAATGGGAGAAGCGCATATCACGAAAACTTCAAAAAGTGGCTGGAGCGTTTTCAGAGAGAAGACTTGGTTGGATGTTGTGCGCAAACAGATGTAAAAGGGGATAGAATGAAACGGCCAAGTGAGCAACCAGATCCGGACTCCTATGTTCATGTGGTTGAACGAAAAAGTGATGGGATTGTGGTTCGGGGATGTAAGCTGCATATCTCTGAGGCGGCTATTGCAGATGAGATACTGGTTGTACCTACACGATCACTCCGGGAGGCTGATAAAGACTATGCTGTTGCATTTGCCGTACCCAGTGATTGGGACGGCGTAAAGCACCTTTTGACCATACATAACTATCGTGATCGAAAGTACTTTCCAAGGGGGTTCAATGCGGGAAGCACTGATTCTTATGTGATCTTTGATGATGTATTTGTTCCCTGGGAAAGGGTATTTCTCTGCGGAGAATATAAACATGGGGGAATCTTGGCACTGCTGTTCGCCCTTTTTCACCGTCACAGTTATTCTGGCTGCAAACCGGCTTTAGGCGATCTTATGCTCGGTGCCTGTGCCCTTGCAGCAGATGCTAATGGTATTGCAAAAGCAAAGCATGTCACAGATAAATATGCAGAGATAATTATGGTCACCGAACTGGGTTACGCAGCAGGGTTCACTGCATCAGCAATGGGTAAACCGGAGCTCTATATTCCCGGTGTTGGCTTTAGATCCTATGGACCAGGCAACTATATACCAGACTCGATTTTCTCTAATGTGGGTCGTTGTTTAACCGGTGAGGCCGTCTACCACGAAATGGAAATGCTGGCGGATATTTCAGGAGGGATGCCGGCAACATTTCCTTATGAAGGTGAATTTGTCAATCCAGAGGTTAAGGAATTAGCCAAGAAATACACCACTAGGAGCAGTACCATATCACCGGAAAACCAGGCCCAATTGTGGCGATACATTGGTGACATCACTTGTTCTGCAAAAGGAGGAATTTCCTGTTTTGGGGCCATGCACGGTGGTGGGTCGCCAAGGATGGAGAGGATAGCGATAACATCACAGTATGACATAGAAGAACGCAAAGATATCGTTCGGAAGATTGCGGGTATGACAAAAGACTAATTTGTAGTGAAGACACAACTTCTGACTGCGAGAATATAATAGGCTTTACGTAATGATTCTTGGTGGGAGAATTTCTTGATGCCTGAATAGGGATAAAAAAATGGACGAGGGTTTTGAATCTTCAGAGAATGCAGCAAAAAATATTTTAAAATCCCTTTACTTTGACGATTTCTATATTGGTCAGAAGTTTGTGACCATGGCGCGGACGGTTACGGAGGCAGATGTAGTTACGTTCGCCTCTCTTTCCTGGGACCACAATCAACTCCATACCGATGCCGAGTACGCGGCAAAAACCAAGTATGGTAAGCGTATTGCCCACGGACTGTTGGGAATCGCTATACATGCTGGTTTATCCTATCAACTGACCGAGGAAAGTATTTTGGCATTTCTTGAGCTGAAATGGCAGTTTAAACTTCCTATATTTATAGATGATACTATTCATGTGGAACAAGAAGTTAAAGAAATGCGTGAAAGCTCAAAAAAAGACCAAGGAATACTGACATTCGAAAAGAAAGTAATCAACCAGCGAAATGAAGTTGTACAGACAGGCACAACTACTGTTCTTTTGGCCAAAAGGTGTTATAAACGGAAAGACTAAGAAATCATTCTATCAAGATTGCTTGAGAATATCTTTACGAAGTTTATG
>CAZIXY010000358.1:0-3247 GCA_964543315.1 uncultured Desulfobacteraceae bacterium
TTTATAAATAACTGAGAGGAAACGTGTCTAAAAAAAACCAACGGGGAAAGCATAGTAATGAACCGGATCAACTCGTCCAATGGCATGGCCAATTCGGGGACGATTATGTAGATCGAAATGTATTCGAGGATTGGAAATTGGAGCCCGGGAAGAAGGCTTTCCAAAGGATGATTAGAGACAGAACCGTTGATTCTGTTTTAGAGATTGGCAGTAATATTGGACTCAATCTAATCTACCTAACGAAATTGCTTGGTCCGAAAGTGGATTTCTACGCTGTGGAACCAAATAGAAAGGCTTTTGCTGCTTTAGCCTCAGAAAAGAAAATAAATTTGAAAAAGGCATGGAATTGCAGCGCATTTGATGTCCCTTTAGACGATGCTTCTGTTGACCTGGTTTTTACATGCGGAGTTCTCATTCATATTGCGCCGGAAGATCTTGGTAGGGCAACAGATGAAATCGCTCGTGTGGCCGGAAAATATGTCCTATGTATTGAATATTTTTCAAACAATCCCGAAAAAACAACATACCGTGGCCGTGAGAATCTGCTTTTTAAAAGAGATTTTGGCGCTTTTTATTTGGAAAGATATTCAAATTTGAAATGGATTGATTACGGATTTTTGTGGGAACAGGAATTTAATGTTTTCGATAATTTGAACTGGTGGCTCTTTGAGAAGAGTGGATGCTAACCAGCTTTTTGCATATTTAAATAGAATGCCGAAGTTGCCGGATATACTTCCAACAGACGTTTCGTCCATAAGAAAGATAGGTGTCAAAAATTATCAAGAGAAGTTGTTTTGGCCGGTCTCCGATCATGAGTTCCTGTCAACTATTGAGTTCCTACTTGATGCGTTTGACGATCTATATATGAACCTTGATCCAGATGGGCGAGATGTCGTCCTAAGTGACGTTGCATTCGTAGATTTTATTGTGGGTCATTTACACGCAATAGCAGTATCTAATTATTGCAGGGCACGAGATATTAATATTAATGCGGGGCCTAAATGGGAAAGTGACTTGAAACCGGATTGGAAAAGACTATGCTCTGAATTCGACAAAAGTATACGAGATAGAAGATATGTATACAGGCTTCGCCGCATTGCAAAGAATATAGCATTCAATTCCCATCTGAACCTACGGAGCCAAATCAAAGGGCACTTTTCATCTGATGGCTTGAGCTTGGGTTCTGCCAGTCGTCTTAGACAAGAATATATTATACAAAATAAACTATTTATCGATAATCATTACTTTTCCACGCTGTTAGGAAAATTAGATTTTAAAAAGCGGAAGACTGCACTTTCAGTTTCCATAGAGAAGGAAATAGGCAATTTTTCGGAGAAGATAGGCGCTTATTGCTCCGAAAAGCTACGTGTTTCCTTCGATGAAAAATCATTTCTTTCATGTTGGATTGAACGCCTTACTACACTTAACAGTGTATATAGGTTTTTAATTGAACGTGGCCCTTCGCCAAGATATTTTTTGTTTACTGAAACAGGACAGATTCTCAATAAGCTTGTCGCTCACGCGCTAAACAGAAAGGGTGCGAAAACCGTTGCTTTCCATCATGGAAACCATATGGGAGGGACCGGTGAAAGAGCGATGGTTTATAATGGTCCAAGCAGCTGCAGCGAATTTGTCTGCCCCACTTCCGAATGTGCTGACTCGCTTAGTTTTACATATAAGCAAACAAGAATATCCAGGTTTAAGAATACAAGGTTTACATCCACAGAAACAAAATACTACTTCAAGGTTTGGGAGGAGGCTAAGGATTTTCCGTTCCCTGAGAGAATAGGGAAAGTGATGGTTATGGGTTACCCGATGACTCCTATACGCTATTTTGATTACCCAGGGCTCTATTTTTATTTCCAGCTTGATTTGGAGCTAAGACTGGTTTCACTTCTTAAGTTACATGGATTCAAAGTGCTTTATAAAATCCATCCTGAAGTGACGAATGAAGTTAAAGACATTTTTATGCCTTTGTGCGACAAGATTTTGTTCGCGCCTTTTGAAAATGTATGGCATGAAGCAGATGCCTTGATTGCCAAATATTCAGCGAGCACGACATTTGGCTTTGCCCTGTGCACAAACAGGCCGATTTTTTTTATCGATCTTGAAAAGCTGGATTACTGGCATCCTGAGCATTATGAAAAACTCCGAAAGCGGTGTCACATGATTGATGCATGGACGAACGAACAAAACAGGATCGAATTTGATGAAGATAAATTAATTGAAGGATTGTCTTCTAAACAGGAATATCCGGATTTCAGCTATATAAAAAAATATATGTTTCCGTTGGAAACATGAGCGGAAAATTGTCTTGATGAATCATTTTATCAGATCTACGAAAACGGGACTCGGTATTTCCAAAGAGTCAGGTTATGTGCGGATTTGCAGCATTTTTTGAGCCCGGAAGGCTTTTTTCTCCTGAGCTGCTAAAAGGGGCAGACAGGGATTTATACCATAGGGGTCCGGACTCGGAGGGGAATGTGAATGAACGCGGCTTCTCTCTTGTTTTTCGGCGTTTATCTATCATTGACTTGAGCGATGATGCCGACCAGCCGATGAGCGATTCCACCGGTCGTTGTTCCATTGTTTTTAACGGGGAAATTTATAACTACAAAGAGCTTCGCAAAGAGCTTCAATCTTTGGGCGCAATCTTTAACACTCATAGCGATACCGAAGTCATTCTTCAGGGATACCTTTTTTTTGGTGAAAAAATTCTGGACAGACTGGAAGGAATGTATGCTTTCGCTATCGTGGATCGGAAAGAAGACCGGGCCATTGTGGCACGCGATCCTTACGGTATCAAGCCTTTATATATGTTGCGAGAAGGTTTAACCACCGCTTTTGCAAGTGAAATGCGCGTGCTGACTCGGCTGGTCGAGCCGGAGATTGACCAAAGTGCCCTCGCAGAGTTACTCATATTTGGCTGGGCCGCAGGAACGAAGAGCAACCTGAAAGGGATCGAGAGGGTTCCTGGGGGCACTGTGTATAGAATCTGCTTGAAGACCGGCAAAATAGCCTCGCGTTGTTTCTTCAATGTTTTGGATTTGCTGGGGCAGGAGGCTTCTCTATCGAGTGAAGAAGTTATTGAAACGGTTTCTCGCAATGTTAAAGCCTCGGTCAAGGCACACTTGATGAGCGACGTGGGATATGCGCTGCAACTATCAGGAGGAGTTGATTCGAGCCTTGTAGCTGCCTTTGCGAGCAGTCAGACTGTTTGGTCTATTTCTTCTTTTGCTGTAAGCCT
>CAZIXY010000359.1:0-3246 GCA_964543315.1 uncultured Desulfobacteraceae bacterium
ACGACACAGGGCATGGCATAAACCTGGGCAGCCCTCCGCCCGCCCTGGTTTGCAGCTTTGCCAGGTCCAGCGTTCCGGCCGAGTCGATTCTGAAAAAAGAGTCCCATACCCTTCGCTTTGACAAGACCTGTCCGGGTTTTTAGGCACCAAAGTTAAGGATACATACACTGGAACGGATGAGTTCATATACCATGCATCCACTTTTGAACGTTACCAATTTATTACGGTACGGGTGGCCCGTTGATTAAGGAACGAGTGTACCGGTAAACCGGCTAACCAATTACGGCAAGATAGGAGTTGAGAATATGGCCACAGGAATTAAGGACAAGGTAGCAATAATCGGTATGGGATGTACAAAGTTCGGTGAGCGGTGGGAAGTTGGCGCCGAGGAACTCATGGTAGAGGCCTTTACCGAGTGTCTGGATGATGCGGGTATTGACAGGGATGATATCCAGGCAGCCTGGCAGGGGACCTATTTTGAAGAAATCAATGTTGGAAAGAGCGCACTGCCCCTTTCGACCACGCTCAGACTCCCTTTTATACCGGTCACCAGGACTGAGAATTTCTGTGCAAGCGGTACAGAGGCTTTCCGGGGTGCGGTATATGCAGTGGCCTCAGGTGCCTACGACATCTGCCTGGCCCTGGGTGTGGAGAAGCTGAAGGATACGGGCTATGGCGGGCTCCTCAACCCCGGTTCAAACTGGGGATCCTTAAGCTGGCTATGGTGGCCCAATGTGACGGCACCAGGCGCCTTTGCACAGCTCGCTTCGGCCTATGCTGCAAAGTACGGAATCCCTGACAGTGAACTAAAGCGTGCCATGGCACACGTTTCCGTTAAAAGCCATGCCAACGGTGCCCTGAACCCAAAGGCCCATTTGAGGAAACCGGTTACAGAGGACCAGGTGATGGGGGCGCCTATTATCGCCCATCCCCTCGGGCTTTTCGACTGCTGCGGCGTGAGTGACGGAGCAGCCTGTGCCATTGTTACCACCGTGGAAAAGGCAAAGGAAATGGGGAAAAAGGATATTATAACTGCCAAGGCCTTGCAGCTTTCCCTCAGTAACGGTGAAGAACTGGGTTTCAACGAGTGGGACGGGGATCATTTCATGACTACTGATAAGTGCAGCACCAGGGCATACAAGGAGGCCGGAATCAAGAATCCGCGGGAGGAAATCAGCATGATGGAGGTCCACGACTGCTTTTCCATCACGGAGCTGGTGACCTATGAGGATTTGCATATCTCTGAACGGGGCAAGGCAGTCAGGGATGTTATGGATGGTTTTTATGACCTGAAGGGGGGAGGCGTCCCATGTCAGGTGGACGGGGGCCTGAAGTGTTTCGGACATCCCATTGGCGCGTCCGGATTGCGCATGCTCTACGAGATGTATCTTCAGCTGCACGGAAGGGCCGGGGAAAGACAGATCGATAACCCGCGTCTCGGCCTCACCCACAATCTGGGGGGGGTCCCCTTCATGAATGTGTGCAGTATTGCTATTATTGGAAAATATGGGAGCTAAGCTTCGAGACACAATTTCATAATAAAAGGCAAACCGCGTTCATCCTGACGATAGAAAAGGGTGGAGGAGAAATGAATGGATTTTGATTTGACTAAAGAGCTGAGAGATATCCAGAAGGCAGCGAGAGACTTTGCCAGAGGAGAATTCGATCCCGACGCCGTTCTTGAATATGACATGAATCAGAAATTCCCTTCATCCATCTGGAAAAAGGCATGTGAGCTTGGTTTTGTCGGTATGCATCTTCCCGAGGAACACGGAGGTCAGGGCTTGGGACTTCTTGAAAACGTCTTGATAGCGGAAGCTTTTTGCCGGCAGGATTCGGGAATGGGAATCGCGCTGGGTCTTTCGGATTTCGGTTCGGAGATAATCTTAAGATATGGAAACGAGATTCAAAAAAACAAAATACTCCCCCTCATAACACAGGGAAACAGCGTGTTTTCCGTTGCCTTTTTGGAGGAAGGTTATGCCCTTTCTGCGATGGAGACAACGGCACGGGCGGACGAAAAGGGATACCTTATCAATGGAAAAAAGGCATTTGTTACCCTCGGCAGCCTGGCGCGACATATGATTGTCGCCTGTAAAACACGGTCTGATGACCCGCTTGCGCAATCCATGTTTTTGTTTGAAAGAGATGCAGAGGGTGTCCATGTATCACCGATGGGAGAAAAGCTTGGTATGAGGACGGTCCCGCTGGATGAAATTGCTTTCAGGGATGTGGTCGTCCCGGATGAAAGCAGGATCGGGGAGGAAGATCAGGGATATGATCAGATAAGAGGCTTTTTGGACGACATGAGGGTTAAGATCGGTGCCATGGGTCTAGGCCTTGCTCAGGGAAGCATGGATAGGGCGTTGGAATACAGCAAGAGCAGGGAGCAGTTTGGCAGGGCGATTGTGAAATTCGACGATATTAAAAACAAACTGGCGGATATGTATATGGACATAGAAATGGCAAGGCTCATAGTCTATAAGGCGGCATGGTCCTTGGATAACGGAAGTCCCGACAAGGCGGCCAATATAATGTCAAAAGCGATTTCCACAAAGACCGCATACAAGGTTGCCAATGATGCCGTGCAGATCTTCGGTGGTTTCGGCTATATGAAAGAGGGTCATATTGAGCGCTTTTGCAGGGATGCCAGGGCCCTCGGCAACTTCTTGGAGCCTGAACGGATACAGAGAAAAATGCTTGCCGATCATATAGTTATGTAAAAGGAATCAGCCGGACAGAACTCAGGGGTCAAAATTAAGAAAAAACAATTTGAGGTGAAATAATAATTGGATATTTTAAACTATACCGAAGAGCACAAGGCATTCAGACAGGCGGTCAGGGAGTTTTTTGAAAAAGAGGTTACACCCTACGCAGACGATTGGGAGAAGGAAGGTATCACGCCCAGGTCCGTATGGAAAAAAATGGGTGATGAGGGCTTTTTGTGCATGGATGTGCCTCAGAAATATGGTGGCAGAGGGGCGGACTTTTTGTTTTCCGTCATAGTTACCGAGGAAATCGTCGCTACCCGTCAAAGTGGTGTGACGGCTCCCCTGCACAGTGATGTTGTGGTGCCCTACATCACATCGTACGGTTCTGAAGATTTGAAACAGAAATATCTGCCGGGATGTGTTTCAGGTGATATTATCTCTTCCGTAGCCATGACCGAGCCGGATGCCGGCAGTGACCTGGCATCCATGCGCACGACCGCGGTTGAAGATGGGGACCATGTCATCATAAACGGCC
>CAZIXY010000360.1:0-3237 GCA_964543315.1 uncultured Desulfobacteraceae bacterium
AAAAAAAAGTTCATATCGAAAAAGGATGGTGGAAATAAAATCGCTGTTGCGATTTTATGAAGCGCGGCTTTGCCTGCCTGTGCGTCCACACACGCAGACAGGCCGCTTGTTAAAACTTACAGGAGGAAGATGAAATGGCGGTTTTCAAGTGCACGGAGTGCGGTAACGAGAAAGAGGGAAGGTGCAAATCAAAAGTGCCCCAATTGTGAGTGCAAAAAGACTTTTGAGAAAAAGGAATCGAAATAAGATCGTTAGCGAGAAATCGTTCAGGCCCCTTGCAGGACCTGGATCGGTAGCGGCAGAAGGAAGTTGAGATCACTAAATATTCTACCAAGGAGGCAACAAAATAATGGGCGATCTAAAGGGAAGCAAAACGGAGAAAAACCTTTTAACGGCATATGCTGGGGAATCACAGGCGAGAAACCGCTACAACTATTTTGCGAGCCAGGCCAAGAAGGATGATTTCGTTCAAATCTCCTCAATCTTTGAAGAAACGGCCAATCAGGAAAAGGAACATGCAAAGAGGCTTTTCAAATTCCTTGAAGGCGGGGAGGTGGAGATTGCAGCGAGTTTCCCCGCAGGCGTTATAGGGTCCACCCTGGAAAACCTCAAGGCCTCTGCGGCCGGAGAGAACTACGAGCATACCGAGATGTACCCGGATTTTGCAAAGACCGCCAAAGAAGAAGGTTTTGACACCATTGCCGCTGTTTTTGAAGCCATTGCAGTGGCCGAAAAACAACACGAAAAGCGATATCTGGACCTTGCGGCGAATATTGAAGCGGGCCGTGTCTTCCGCAGGGATAGTGATGTGGTATGGCGCTGTAGAAACTGTGGATATATTCACACGGGAAAAGAGGCACCGGAAGAATGTCCTGCCTGTGCCCATCCGCAGGCCTATTTTGAGTTGTTAGGTGAAAATTATTGATTTCCGCCGGGTAACGGCATTTTTCTCTTTTCTGTTTCGGAAAGCGAAATTTTTAATGTCCGTATTCAAAAATCTGTCTAAGGGATTGTGCAATGGATGAAAAGATCAGGGACGCATTTTATGAGGCCTATGTTGGGGAAGCCAAGGCTGCACTTCGTCTTAAGGTTTATGCCGACAAGGCGGAACAGGAAGAATATCTGCCGATAGCCAAGCTTTTCAGAGTCATAGCACGTTCAGAAGAAATACATGGTGAACGGTGTTTGCGTATGCTCAAGGAGATCAAAAGCACGGAGGAAAACCTAAAGGACAGCTTTGAATCTGAAGTCCAGGTTGCGGGCGTAGCCTATGACCAATTCATCAAACTTTCTACGGAAGAAGAAAATGAGACCGCGAGCTCGATCTTCAGTCAGTCCAGGGACGTGGAGGACGGGCATGCCAAACTCTACAAGGAGGCCATGACTCACCTCATGGAAGAACGGGAGACCACCTACTATATCTGCGACGTCTGTGGTTATGTATCAGACGGCGTACTCCCGAATGAATGTCCGGTTTGCGGAGCAAAAAGCGAGGAATTCACCCAGTTCGAGTAGGACACTCAATAAATAACAATTTTTGTGCCCGGGCGATAGATTCGACCCGAAGCCAAACGAAAAGGAGGACTAAATATGGCGGAAAAATTGGAAATATACAAATGCGAAGCATGCGGCAACATCGTGGAGGTCATGCATGGCGGTAAAGGAGAGCTGGTTTGCTGTGGTGCGCCCATGAAACTTTTCAAAGAGAATACAGTGGATGCTGCCAAGGAAAAGCATGTACCGGTCGTTGAAAAAATTGCGGGCGGTTTTAAAGTGAAAGTCGGAGAGGTAGCGCACCCGATGGAAGAAAAACACTATATTGAATGGATTGAGATTCTTGCGGACGGAAAAGCCTACCGGCAATTTCTTAATCCCGGAGAGGCACCTGAAGCGATCTTCAAGATCGATGTCGATCAGATAACAGCTCGTGAATACTGTAACCTTCACGGCCTGTGGAAGGGATAGTCTGGAGGTAAAAAATGGCAAAAGCGCTCGTTGTCTATTCCACAAGAAGCGGTCAAACGAAAGACATCGCCGAACTGGTGGCAGAGGGGACCCGTTTTGGGGGTGCTGAAGCGGATGTCAAGAACGTCACCGGCATCAAGAAGGAATCCGATCTTGAGGGTTATGATGCATATATTTTTGGATCTGCCACCTACCACGGTGAGATGATGCAGGCAATGAAAACCATGCTTTTTTTGGCGGAAAAGGTAAATCTTGACGGTCTCGCAAAAAGTCGCAATTAGTGAATTTGTCATTTCGATTCCGCCAGCGGCTGGAGAGAAACCTTATATTTTCAATTAGTTGCAAGCTAACGATTTCTTACTTCGCTCGAAATGACAAGGGGGAAAGACTTTTTACGAGTGCATCAAAATTTGAGAAGGAGGATAATGTTATGGATAAGTACGAATGCTCAGTTTGTGGTTATATCTATGATCCTGAAGAAGGGGATCCTGATAACGGCATTGAACCAGGGACCTCATTTGAAGATCTTCCCGATGACTGGGTTTGCCCTATTTGCGGAGCGTCTAAAGATCAGTTTGAGAAGCAGTAATATAGATTATTGTATTCACCCCCTTGCCCCAAAAACCAACTAAAGGAGGGCAAAATATGAACTGGCTTAAAAAAGAAAGATGGTCGCCCTATGCGGCGGGTGCCATTGTCGGCCTTTTGAGTTGGTTCGCGTTTTTGACCGTCAAGCCCTTGGGTGCCTCAACCACCTATGTGAGGACGGCCGGGTTAATTGAAAAACTCTTTGTCCCCGCACACGTGGAAAATCTGCCATATTTTATCTCGAAGGTCCCCAAGATTGATTGGCAATGGATGCTTGTATTCGGGATCTTGTTAGGTTCCTATGTCTCGTCCAAGCTTTCAGGAAATTTTCAGTTGAGATTTATCCCTCAAATGTGGGAGCAGCGTTTCGGCAGTAGCAGGGCTAAACGCTGGGCGGTGGCATTTCTGGGTGGAATAATCCTTATGTTTGGAGCCAGAATGGCGGGTGGCTGACCTACGGGTCACGGGGTCAGTGGGACTCTGCAGCTTTCAGTAAGCGGATGGGTGTCCGTGATCTTTATCTTTCTGGGGGGCATTATTACCGCCAAAATGCTTTATCGAGGGAGGTGATTTCAGATGGCACCTTTTATAACGTCAGCAGCAGGTAAGCTAATCTTCGGTCTAATAACCGGATTTATACTCGGGTTTACCATACAAAAGGCAAAGGTCGTGAGATATGATGTC
>CAZIXY010000361.1:0-3233 GCA_964543315.1 uncultured Desulfobacteraceae bacterium
GCGGGGGAGGGGAAGCCCTTCCCCGCCGAGTAAAAAGGCGTAACGCGACTTTTTGCGAGGTTATTAACAGGTGGCAAAAGACTTTTTCAAAAAAGACTTTATGACCGATCTTGAGGACTCAGATACTGTAGGACGGTATAAGATTTTACGAAAACTTGGCCAGGGAGGAACAGGAGTCGTTTATCTTGCCAGGGACCCATATATCAAAAGAAACGTGGCTATCAAGATATCCCAGGTCGCCTCGGATAAAGGCAGGGCCCGGTTTTTTATCGAGGCCCAGTCGGCAGGTCGACTCAGTCACCAGAATATAGTGGCCATTCATGATGTGGGTATGTATAAGAATTTTTGCTACATTACCATGGAATATATTGAAGGCCCCACCCTTGACAAATTCTGCCGCAAGAAAAACCTGTTGCCTGTGAACAAGGTAACGGAAATCATTTTCAGTGTTTGCAAGGCCCTGGATTATGCCCATAAGCAGGGTGTGATCCACAGGGACATCAAGCCGTCTAATATTATGCTTGATAATTCGGGCACCGCAAAAATCACCGATTTTGGAGTTGCCCAGATGACGGAAAAAACCGCAGAGATGGGTATCTTCGGCACCCCCGGTTACATGTCTCCTGAACAGCTGAGAGACGAAATAGCCGGGGATGAAAGTGACCTTTTTTCAATAGGATGTGTACTGTATGAACTTTTATCGGGTGAGCAGGCGTTCCCAGGGGAAAATAGTTTCTCTATCATATATAAAATCACTCATGAAGAACCGGTATCATTATTAAGTATACGCCCGGACCTGCCGGAAATATTCGGAGAAATTGTAAAGAAGGCCTTAGCAAAAGACCCCACTAAGCGATATCCCTCCGGCATAGCATTCGGATATGACCTGAGGGTGGCGCTGAGGGGTTTGGTTGGGGAGTCCGCAGATGAAAAAATAGGGGGTTTTGCCGATGATATCTATCGCCTGGCGTTTTTTAGTGAATTTACGGGTGATCAGGTTAGGGAAATAGCCTCGGCAAGCACTATTGTCAATATCCAAGAGGGTCAGGTTGTGGTTGCAGAAGGGGAGATTGATGATACGTTTTACATTCTTGTGAGCGGAAGGGCCAAGGTCAGGAAAGACGGGAAGGATATTGCCTCCATCGGCACGGGAGAATGTTTCGGAGAGATGGCTTGTATCGGGGGGCAGGCCCGTGTGGCTTCCGTTTTGGCTGATACGGACTGCATAGTGATGAAAATCAGCGCTACCTTGTTGGACGGAGCGTCAGATTCTGTTAAGTTCCTGTTTTTCAAAAATTTCGCCATGACACTGGTCCGTCGTCTTTCGAAGAGACCTCGGGAGACGTTTTAATACCATTGTTTGATACCTTCAATTTTACCCATTTCAGCTCAAGGCTGTTTTGGGTAATTTTCAGAAAAACGACTGTTTAATTGAGTTTATGAAACCTATGCCTATGGGCGTGGTCGGAATCCTTATAATGGACTTTGATCTGACAAAAGAGCAGAAGGACATAAAAAAGGCAGCCAGGGAGTTTGCCGAAGGTGAATTTCCTGAAATTGCGGAAGAGTGTGACCGGGAGGAAAAATACCCTTTTTATCTGGTCAAAAGGGCGGCGGATCTCGGATTTATAGGGATAAATTTTCCTGAAGAATTCGGTGGAAGCGGATACGGATACATTGAAAAATGTCTGGTCAGCGAGGAATTTTTCAGGGTTGATCCGGGATTGGGTTCCGTATGCATATCAGCCACCTTTGGAGCTGATATGATCCAGCTTTTCGGCACAGAGGCGCAAAAAAAAAGCTACCTTGTTCCCATAACAAAAGGGGAAGCTGTTATGGGATCGGCTATCACGGAGCCGGATGCCGGCAGCGATGTTTCGTCTGTTCGCACAACAGCCGTAAGGGATGGTGACGGTTATGTGATCAATGGTAATAAGATGTTTATCACGAATGGGACGGTCGGCGCCTATTTCATTGTTCTGTGTCTCACAAATCCCGAAAATAGTTCTCGGCATAGCAGACACAGTGTGATTCTTGTTGAAAGTGACAGGGAAGGATTTGAAGCAACTAAGCTTCGAAATAAATTGGGCATAAGGGCTTCAGACACGGGGGAACTGACTTTTAAGGATGTATTTGTGCCGGAGAAGAACCTTATTGGTGAAGAAGACAGGGGCTTCTACCAATTTATGGATTTTTTTAACAGGACCAGAATTCATGTGGGGGCCGAAGGGCTCGGTATTGCTCAAGGCGCGATGGAGAAGGCAATCAAGCATGTCAAAGAAAGGGTGCAGTTTGGAAAATATTTAAGCTCTTTTCAGTCTATCCAGTTTAAGATCGCGGAGATGGCAACGCGTATCCAGGCAGCGCGTAATCTTGTTTATGAAGCGGCGATCAAGGCCGATGAAGGCGACCTGGATCATGAGCTCACGGCCATGGCCAAATGGTTTGCCGGGGAAACATGCGTCCGGACGGCCGAGGAAACGGTTCAGATACATGGCGGTTACGGGTATATCGGCGAGTACGGGGTTGAACGTCTTTACCGCGATGCAAAAATAATCGAGATCTATGAAGGAACCAAGGAGATAGAAAAGCTGATTGTAGCAAGGTCCATACTAAGCTAACCTTCGCGCACCAGTTATTCAACAATGGGCATACTGCATAATACTTGTAAAACAACAGTATCAACTTGTGGAAAATAAACATCTTGGATGAAAATCAGTATAAATTATTCGGCCTAAGGGTGATCGCCGGCGGATTCCCAATAAGGTTTTTTCAATGAGGTAGGTGTAGTGGAAAAAATAGGTTTGCGGAGATTGCCGCCATTTGATATTTTGGGTCGTTCCCGAAAACCAGTATGCATTTTTGCTGATAAAATCAGTAGGATTACGTGATCCATGGGCGAAGACTTTTATAAAATTTTGGGGGTCTCCAAGAAGGCTTCTCAGGATCAAATCAAAAAAAGTTACCGAAAGCTGGCCAGGAAATGGCATCCGGATATCAACCCCGGAAACAAGGAGGCCGAGCAGAAGTTTAAGGATGTTTCAAGGGCCTATGACGCCTTGGGGGATACTGAAAAGAGAAAGCTCTATGATGAGTTCGGCGAAGAGGGCCTCCAGGCGGGATTTGATGCCGGGAAGGCCAGGCAGTACAAACAGCATTATGCCGGAGCCGGAGGCGCTGGATTTGCAGGACAGGGTTTTGGCCGTTACGAGAGCTATGAAGATGTCTTTGGC